>PXBU01000194.1 GCA_003566795.1 Puniceicoccaceae bacterium
CGAAGCAGGTGGCGGTGCCCCGGCGTGCGACGCAGGAGTTTACCGGTGCCTGTCTTCTTGAAACGTTTGGCGATGGATTTACGTGTTTTCTGCATGAGAAATGTGGAAAAGAGGAGGAAAACACAGTTTATCCATCCGCTTGTAAAGCATCAATTGAGGGTTTTTCGCATTCATTTCCCTTTCAGGGTGGACGCAGGCGGGCTCGCGCGTCTACTTGGCCGTCATCAATGAACTCCCCGAACGCTCAAAACACATCCGCCGCGCAGAACCGCATCACGGGTTGTGTGGTCGGTCGCATCCGCAGGCTCAGTGACTTCCGGAAGCACCACCACGTGCCGGACGATGTCAGCGACGCCACCCGCAGCTTCGTGCGCCGGGCGGGCCAGGGGGACGTGAAAGCGCAGGCAGATGATCTTTACCGGGACATCCGCGAAGCCTTCCGCTATAAGCGGAGGGAATTCGACTACAGCTGCGAGGACGGGCAGGCCTGGATCAAAACCCCCGACTTCGATGCGCACATCCGGATCGACCAGGAGGCAAACTCACCGAAAGATTACTGCCTCACGACGGAGTTGCTGGCCTTGCACAACGAAGCCATTGCGGCCGACCCGCGCCTGCATGCCTGCTTCAACGCTCATTGCGATCGGCTGGTGGTGGATTTCCCCGGCCCCATCAACGTGGCGGATAAAATCGATGCCATCGAAGCCATCGACGCGCTGGCGGACCACCTGAGCTACGAACCCGATGCCAGTGCGTTTGAGTTGAAGCT
The DNA here is from genome assembly GCA_003566795.1 of Puniceicoccaceae bacterium. Taxonomy (GTDB): domain Bacteria; phylum Verrucomicrobiota; class Verrucomicrobiia; order Opitutales; family Coraliomargaritaceae; genus Coraliomargarita_B. The sequence continues at coordinate 770 of PXBU01000194.1, forward strand.
GCCGGATCTGGATTTACGAATCGAAGTGGACGAAACATCAATGCGTTTCTCGCTACTGACGCTGCGCAACCTCGGCAAGCTGCTGGAGCACAGCCAGCGGGCCTTTGAGATACTGACCGACTGCGATTTTGAGCTCAGGCTCGGCCCGGGCGGGCCGTAGGAGAGGGTTTATCCCCTCCTGGACTGAGCTTGTCGAAGTCTCGACCCGACGCTTGCCAGGCGTTACGAATTCCCGCTGCGTGCCCTTAGCCAAAATGCGAGCACCATAACTGCGCCGAAGCCATCGCCTCAACGGCGATGGTGCCATGCGCAAGCGCAGGCACCACGGGTGCGACCGCAGGGACTGGTGCTGCTTTCATCCACGCTCGCGGCATCCGGGCGTAGCGGGTCGAGGCGTAAAGCCTCTCCTACGGCCATCCACCATCACTCATCGCCCATCATTCATCCGCCATCAGTCATTAGCTATTAGTCATTAGCTACGCGGTCGCTCCACAAAGCCCGCCTTACGGTAAACCTTGGCGAGCATCTTGAAAGCCCGCTTCTGGGCGAGCGCCGCACCGGCACTGAGCACCTCTTCGAGGTAGGCTTTGTCGGCGATCAATTCGCGATATTTGCTCTGCACTGGTTCGAGCATGGCGATGACCGCATCGGCCACTTCCTTTTTGAGTGCGCCGTAGCCCTGTCCGGCCAGCGAGTCCTCGATCTCGGCGATCTCGCGCCCGGAGGATGCGGCGTAGATCTGGAGCAAGTTGGAGACTCCCGGCTTATCCTCGGCGGCTTTGATCTCGTTGCCGGAATCCGTCACCGCGCTCATGATTTTTTTCTGCAGGACCTTGGGCTCGTCGAGGAGGTAGAGGGTGGCGTTCTGGTTCTCGTCGCTCTTCGACATCTTGCGCTCCGGATCCTGCAGCGACATGATGCGCGCCCCGGCCTGCGGGATGAAGGGCTCGGGGATGGTAAAGGTCTCGGAATAGGTGTGGTTGAAGCGCTGGGCGAGGTCACGGCACAGCTCGAGGTGCTGGCGCTGGTCATTGCCCACCGGCACGGCATCGGCATTATACAGGAGAATATCCGCCGCCATGAGCACCGGATACATCAGCAGGCCGGCATTGACCGAAGCTTGGGCGCGTGCCCCCTCATGGGCGAATTTGATATCGCCGCCCTCGCCTTCGGCCACCTTGAAGCCCAGCTTGGCAGCTTTTTCCTTGAACTGCGTCATGCGCTGCAGATCCCCGATCGGGGTGATGCAACTGAGCACCCAAGCCAGCTCGGTGTGGCCGGTCACATGCGACTGGATAAAGATATTGGAGCGCGCCGGATCGAGCCCGCAGGCGATGTATTGGGCGACGCAGGACAGCGTATTCTTGCGCAGCTCAGCCGGAGTGTATTTGACCGTGATCGCGTGCTGATCCACCACTCCAAAGTAGCACGTGTAGTCATCCAGCATCGTAGCCCAGTTTTTGACTGCACCAAGATAATTACCGAGGGTTAGGGCCCCGGTTGGTTGCGCACAGGTAAGGATGACTGGTTTGGCGTCGCTCATGCAACGAATTGACGGCAGCCGTTAAGCGCTTGTCAACTTCTTGTTGTCCGGACCGCTTAAATGCAACAGTCCTCCCGCTTGAGTCTTGCGGGCTTTGCCCGCGCATCGGCGCTCCGCCGCATGACCTCGATGCAGACGCTTGTATCCAACAGGTATTTCCAGAGGAATCCCTACTCGGCTGCGGCCATCTCCTGATCGATGGTGCGCAGACGCCGCTGTTTGACGCCGAGTTTGGGGATACAGTTGATGAGCGCTTTGGTGTAGGGGTGCTGCGGATGTTCGAGCACGTTATCGACTGGTCCCTGCTCGACGATCTCGCCCCGATACATGACGATCACCTCGTCGGCAAAACCTTTAACGATACCGAAGTTGTGCGTGATGAGGACAATGCTCATGCCAAGCTTTGCGCGCAAGTCGCGCAGCAGGTCCATGATCTGCGCCTGGATGGTAACATCGAGGGCGGTGGTAGGCTCGTCGGCCACCAGTAGCTTGGGCTCGCAGGCGAGCGCCATGGCGATCATCACGCGCTGCTGCATCCCGCCACTCATCTCGTGGGGGTAGGCACTGTAGCGCTGAGCCGCATCGCGAATACCGACCAGTTCCAGCAACTCAATCACGCGCGCCCGCACATCGCTGATATCCGGGCGGTGCAGCTTAACTGCCTCCGCGATCTGGTGTCCGACCGTGAAGACCGGATTCAAGGAGGCCGAGGGCTCCTGAAAGATGTAGGCGATGCCCTCACCCCGCAGACGGCGCACCTCTGCCGACGACATCTTAAGCACATCCTTGCCACCGAAAAAAATCTGCCCCTGCACCGAACAACCGGGCTCCGGCGGCAGCAGCTTGGTGAGTGAGAGGCAGGTCACGCTCTTGCCGCTGCCGCTCTCTCCCAGGATCGCCACCGTCTGCCCACCTCCCGCGACGTCAAAATCGATACCATGCACCACCTCGTTGGCCTGCCCGTCCGAGTGGAAGGCAATGCGCAGGTCTTTTACTTGGAGAAGCTCGCTCATTTTGGAGGAAGATGAAACATCAAAGCCCGCAGGTCCAATGCTGAATTCGTTTTTTTGAGGGCACAGTTTCAGCTAGTTGCGATGGCACGATAGTGCCGTCTACTCGGAGCCGTCGCGCCTGTCGGCCGATCTTGCTGTCGCAAATTCGCTACGCAAATGAAAACCTTACCAACAAACAACCCTCAACATCCAACCCTCAACATTCAGCTGCGCCCGGCCTGCATCTTGGGGTCGACGATATCGCGCAGCACATCACCCAGCACATTGTAAGCAATGACGGTGATAAAAATAGCAAATCCCGGAGTGAGCATCCACCAGAAATTCATGAAGAAGACGATCATATTCCCTTGGGACTGCCGCAGCATGAGCCCCCAACTAGTAGAGGGCTCGCTGATGCCGAGACCGAGGAAGCTGAGCGCGGCCTCGGCCAAAATATAACCGGGGATGGCGAGGGTCGCGGCCACCAGCAGGTAGCTGGCGAGGTTGGGCAGGATGTGTTTGACCAGAATCATCGGTACCGATTGGCCCATACTCTCGGCCGCGATCACGAATGGGCGGTTGCGGATGGAGAGCGTCATACCACGGATGATCCGCGCCGTGCCGGCCCATCCGATCACCGAGAGGATGATCACAATCACCGCATAGGTTTGCGTGGGCGAGAGCCCCGGCCCCATCAGCGCCGAGCGCAGGGCCAGCAAGAGGTAGAGTGCCGGAATGGACATCAGCAGCTCAACCAGGCGCATGGCGGCGAAGTCAATCTTGCCGCCGTAGTAACCGGCCAGACCACCCACCAAAAAGCCCAGCACCAACGTAATCGAAATACCGATAAAGCCAATCGAGAGCGAGATGCGCGAGCCATGCAGCAGGCGGCTGAAGATGTCGCGCCCAACTTCATCCGCGCCCAAGAGATAGAAGCGGGCGCCGGGATCGTCCGTCTCCAACTGAAAGAGCTTTCGCTCCAGCGGGATGAAGCCAAAGAGCTTATAGGGATCGGACTTGGCAAAGAAACGAATCGGTGCCGTGTCACCCGCTTGGTGGGTGTATTTGGCGGCACCCTCAGCTTCGAGCTGATAGAGCTTGGCATGCAGCGCGCCGTCCTGCCAGACCACCCCACTGGGCGGATGGTAGGGCTGGTCGAGGTTTTGCCGGGTGATCTCATAGGGCGCGATCACCGGGGCAAATAGTGCCCCAAAATAGAGCGTCCCGAGGACCGCCAGCGCCGCGATGCCCAGCGGTCGCCGCAGCACCTTGCCCAGCAGCTGCTTGAAGATAATATAGACGACGTAGCCCACCATCGTCAGACAGGCCAGCGCCAGCAGGCCGACCAGCAAGATGCCGACATACTTGAGCCCGGTAGCGACCACGCTGAGTGTGCCCGGGGCAAAGGCCTCCAATAAAATCTGGGTAAATAGAATCCCCAGCAGTCCGATCCAGATCCAGTAGCTGCCCCGCGCCGTGCCCCTCCCGGAGTTCGCGCCTTCCTGCCGGATGCGCGGGTCCGACCAGCCGAGCAGCAGGTCCGCCAGCAAATTACCCAGCACCAGCATGATCACGCCGACCAAGACCCCCGCCATCACCACGTATTGATCCTCCCGGATCAGCGCTTCGTAAATGAGCTGCCCGAGTCCGGGGTAGTTCATCACATTCTCCACCAGCAGGGCACCGGAGAGCAGGCTGGCGAAGGAGTAGCCGAAGGAGGTAATCAGCGGATTGATGGCGTTGCGCAGCACATGCTTAAACATGATGACCCGCTCGCGCAGGCCCTTGGCCCGCGCGGTGGTGGCGAACTCCGCCCGCATGTAGTCGATAAAGTTGGCCCGCATCACCCGCATCATCCCGGCGACACTGCCGATCCCCAGCACGATGCTGGGCAGAATAAGGTGGTAGGCATGGTCCAGCATGCGCGGCCAAAAGGAATAAAACTCACTCTCCACCGAAGAGCGCCCCCCTTCCGGGAAGATCCCCGTCACCGCCGCAAAATACACCGCCAAAATCGCGAGGAAGAACTCCGGTATCGAGAGCGCGGCATAGGCGAGCAAGGCACTGATCCGGTCGAAGATGGAGTCTTTATAAATCGCCGCTAACACCCCAAGGGGAATCGCGATACACCAGGCAAATAGCAGCGAGGTGAGCGAGAGCATAAAGGTGGCCGGCACCCTTTGCTTCAGCAGGCTGAACACCTCCACCTTGTAAGTCCACGACTCCCCGAAGTAGGGCCAGCCGAAGTGGATGCCTCGGTCATCATCGCCCACCCAGGGGCCATACTTGACCGGCGAGACATTGGCCAGCCAATGCCCGTAACGCACATACCAAGCCGTCGGCTCGCCATGCTGATCCACCAGCCCCAGCTGACGCTCCTGCTGCTGGATAATGGCAGGATCGATATCTCTGGCCGCCCGCGCCTGGGTGAGAAAATCGCCCGGCGAGAGATACATCAGCAGGTTGACCAACAAGCTCACCCCGATCAGCAGCGGAATGAGGGATAGCAGGCGTCTGAAAATAAAGGCGGTCATCGTCTAGTGGCGCTTAAAACTCCAAAGATAGTGGCGTGCTCGCTTGCCGAGCGCCTGTGGTGGCCACGCAGCCAAGCGGGCATCTCGAAACCGCCGGAGGGCGTCCGACAAGCGGACACACCACGGGTAGCACAATTCTGATGGATCGCCGCAGTCACTCCTCCCCCTCCCAGATCACTTCAATATTCCACAAGCTGGTGCCCGCTGATGGTACGTAGATATTTTGCCACTTGTTTTTGATCCCCGAGTAAGCGTATGGGGTAAAGCCGTAGAGCAAAGGCAACTGCTCGGCGAGGATCGCCTGCACCTCGTGCATGTATTCGATACGCTCGTCCATATCGAGGGTGCGCTCCTGCAAGCCGATTAGCTCATCGATGCGGGCCTCCCACTCGGTCGCCGGTTCCTCCTGCCTGGGATGCCACATGTGATACTCGCCACTGCTGAGGAAGAGCGCCTTACTGCCGGAGGGATCGTAAGCCGCACTGCTGGAGCCCCAGCCCAACATGGTGATGTCGTAATTAAAGGTGTCGTCGATGCGCCGCAGCAGCGTCGCAAAATCAGTGCGCTGCATGCCGACCCGCATGCCGAGCTCCCGCATATTCTCCACAAAGGTCACGCCGATCAAATCGCTGGTGGAACTCTCGACCAGCAGCAGACTGAAAGCGACCGGTATCTCTTCCCGATCAATGAGCTGTCCGTCGTCGCGCCAGCTGAAACCCGCCTCCCGCAGCAGTTCCCTGGCGCGTTCCGGATTGTAATCGTAACGGGGCAAATCCGGATTGTGCCACACTCCCTGAGCAGGGGGAATGATTGACGTCAGCGGAACGCCGTTACCAAAGAGCAATGCATTGATGATCCCCTGCCGGTTGGTGCCGTATTGCACCGCCTGCCGGAAGCGCTTGTCGGTGAACCAGCGAAGCTTATGCGGCTCCAGGTAAGGCTCGCCGTCTTCGTTGCTGCCGGGGTTTTGATTGAACCAAAAGAAATTCACACTGGTGGAAGGCCCACGATCGTAGATAGTAAAGTCGTAGGTCTCAGCCGCTCGCTTCACCCAGGCGTAGTCGTCAGCGCCGATCGCCGAGGCATCACTCTTACCGGTGGCGAAATGTGCCACTGCTGTATTGGTCTCAGCCACAAATTTGATCACCAGGTAATCGAGATAGGGCAGACGCTGGCCCTCGCGGTCCGCTTTCCAGTAATGCGGGTTGGGCCGCAGCACCAACCGCTCACCCGGCCGGTAGGAATGGATGACAAAGGGCCCGAGCCCCACGATTTCCTGCGGGCGCTGGATCGCGACCTGGGTGGACCATTGCTTTTGAAAGCTGCCATCCAGAAAGGAATCATACAGCTGGTGCTTGGGTAGAATGGGCTGACTGATGTCGTAGATAAAGGGCGCATACACCGTAGGCAGGTCAAAACGCACGGTATAGTCATCGATCTTCACATAGCGCATCTTCTCCCCGGCGATATGAAACTGTTTATAATAGCGGGAGGGATACCGCGGGAGCATCCGACCGGTTTCCGGGTCCTCCTCCTCAGCCAGAATGCAATCGAAGGTAAAGATCACATCATCGGCGGTAAACGGCGTGCCGTCGCTCCAGCGCAGGCCCCGGCGCAGGTGGAAAGTATAGGAGCGGTTATCCTCGCTCACCTCCCAGGACTTCGCCAGCGCGGGCACAAACTCATCTGTGCGCGGATCATATTCCACCAGCGCGTTCAACAAATGCGAAAGGATTAAACTCGTGCTTTGGTTGCCCGGCACCTGTGGGTTGAAGGTCGTCGGCTGAGTCGTCTCGTTGAGCACGAAGATGCCACCATGTCTACCCGGATCCCAATCGACCACCGCCACATCCTCCGGCAGCGCGTGCTGCCCGCGCTCGATCTCCGGCGGCACGTCGCACGACATCAGGCCAAGCGCACACAACAGCCCGAGCAGCGGCAAAATCGAAACGCGATGAAGGACCGGGTGAGATATCATAAAGAAACCACTACGAAAGCGGGCAAATGAATAGGTTCAATCAAAATGAAGGCCAGCGAGACCGGCCGGAGGCACTGACCCCGCCTTAGAGCAGGTGCCACGCCTGTTTCAAAAACAGCCACAAACAACTTATTCTTAGTTGACAATGGACAAGCGTTCACCTAAACAGTTGCGCACAATGAAAACACTGACGACACGCCAACAAGAGATTCTGAGCTTTATCGAAAATTACGAGTGGCGCAATCGCTACTGGCCCAGCATTCGCGAGATTCAGGAGAAATTCGGCTTCAAGAGCACCAACGCCGTGATGGGCCATCTGCGGGCGCTGGAGAAGAAGCAGATCATCGAGCGCATTCCAGGGCAGGCACGCACCTTCCGCATCCATCGTCCGGACGCGTCAAGCCTGGGGCAAATGCCGGACAATTCCAGTGAGGTGGTCGACATCCCGATCATGGGCGACATTGCCGCTGGCTATCCCGACCGGGTGGAGCCGGCTGGTGAAATCGGTCGCCTGCAGGTGGATATCCAGCACGCTGGCTTCAACAACAATCGCCGCTCATTTGCACTGCAGGTGCGGGGCGACAGCATGGTTGACGTCGAAATCTATGAAGGCGACATGGTGGTGGTCGAGCCACGCGAACCACGCGACGGCGATATCGTAGCCGCCCTCATCGATGGAGAAACCACCCTGAAACGCTACATTCAGAAAGCGGGCGAGCCGCCCTACCTCAAAGCGGAAAATAAGTTTTACCCGGAGCTATACCCTGTCACGGAACTCACCGTGCAAGGTGTCGCCAAGGCGGTGGTGCGAAGCCTTTGAACGTCCGACGTCGACCCCGTGGTGCCTCCGCTTGCGGATGGCAGCATCGCCGTCGAGGCGATGCTCCCGAATTACCGTAAGGGCACAAGCTTCTGCGAGTCGCTGCACCCAAAGGCGATCCACTCTGCGGCGGGCTGAGGGCAGAATAATGCCAGTAATACCGAGAATACCGAGGCCATCGCCTGAACGGCGATGGTGCCATGCGCAAGCGCAGGCACCACGGGTGGCATCCATTCAACGCCCACCAAATCGAAACTAACATCCAACTTTCAACACTCAACGTTGAACGTTCGACGTTCATCCCCAATTCGGTTTTGCATTTTTCGAATAGATGACTAAACCTATCGGTGATGAACATCACATTCGACCACACCCGTATCCGCGTCTCCGATCTTGAAAAGTCCATCGACTGGTATTGCCGCACCTGCGGCTTTGAAGTCCTGAAGCGCACGGACAAATCGCCCAGCGGTAATCAGTTGGCGCACCTGCAAATTCCGGGCAGCTCGCACAAGCTGGAGCTGACCCACTCACCCGATTTCGAGGTCAAATTCCCCGAGGATCTGGTTCACACCTGCATCCGGGTGGACGACATCGTCGCCTACTGCGAAATGCTGGAAAAGCTGGACCTCGAAATGGATCTCTGGCCCGGCAACTGGCGCGAGAAATTTGCGGATGGCAAGAAGATGGCCTTCATCACCGATCCGGATGGCTACGAGGTGGAAATCCTGGAGCACTAGTGGAGAATTTCTTGAATTTGTAGAGCACTTTTCTTCGATCCCGAGCCTGTCGAGGTGGCGATAAGGAGCGCGATTATAGAATAGGAGAAAACCCGGATCGCCTAATGCAGTAGTCCAACACATCCGCGCATTCGCGGTTCTCGCGGACGTCGTGCACCCGGATGAAATCGACACCCGCCTGGATGGCCAGTGCGGTGGTGGCGAGCGTGCCGGGGAGGCGCGCCTTAGGATCCTCCAGCTGCAGCAACTTCGCGATCATGGATTTGCGCGAGGCACCAATCAGCAAAGGGTAGCCCAGTGCGCATAACTCCGGCAAGCGACGCATGATCTGCCAGTTCTCTTCGTACGTCTTGCCAAAGCCCAGGCCCGGATCGAGCGCGATGGCATCCTCGCGCACACCGGCGGCTTTCACGCGGGCCACCGATTCCTGTAGAAAGGTGGCCACTGCCTCGATCACGTCACCCTGTCCGGCCTGCTCCGCCGGGCGGTTGTGCATGAGGATACAAGCCGCTTCATGCTGCCCGATGACTCCGGCCATATCCGGGTCGCGCTGAGCGCCCCAGACGTCGTTGACGAGGTCCGCCCCTGCGGCCAGCGCGGCCGCGGCCACGGCGGCCTTGGAGGTGTCGATGGAAATAAGGGCATCCGTCCGGGCACGGATCGATTCGATAAAGGGCACCACCCGGTCGATTTCCTGCTGCGGTGGGACTGGCCTGTGCCCTGGCCGCGTGGATTCGCCACCGATATCGATGATCGCCGCACCGGCATCGACCATCCGCAGAAATTGCGCTTCCGCCGAGCCTCGCTCGAAAAACTCGCCGCCATCCGAAAACGAATCGGGCGTCAGGTTGAGAATACCCACCAAGTGAGTGCGCTCCCCCAACGGTAAGTCCCCCCGCGGGGTGTGATAGTATTTACGTTTTTGGTTCAAACGAAGCAGTCCTTGAGTGGTTCGGTTCTGTGGCAGGCCCCTCCAGCAGCGATGCTCCCGGCACGCTCGGCAGCAGACTGCCGGGCTCGATAGCGTATCCCCGTAAAAATTCTTTCACCGGCAGCATGCGCCCCCCCGGCCGCTGGAGTTCCAGCATTTGCAGCACCCCCTCACGGCAGGCGACATCCAGTGATTCGCCCGCTGCGATCACCGTGCCCGGTGCCGCGGCGACACGCTCCGCGCGTCCCACCGCCCGCCCGACTTTGATCCGGTCGGCCCCATGGTCGAAGTAAGCACCCGGCCAGGGCGTGAAAGCCCGCAAGCGGCAATCCAGCTCCCAGGCAGTTTGATTGAAGTCCAGCGCGGCATCCTCCTTTTTGAGCTTTCGACAAAAGGTCGCCCGGCGATCCTCCTGCGGCTCCCAGCGCAGCTGGCCCGCAAGGGCCGACTCCAGATTACGTCGCAGCAGCGGCACAACCGCCTCGCCTACTTTGGCGCGGACATCGGGGGCCGTATCGAATTTTTCGATACCGATCGCCTCACAGTCCGCCACCGCTCCGGCATCCATTTCGCGCACCACTTGCATCAGGCACACTCCCGTCGTATGCTCACCCATTGCAATTGCCGTCTCGACCGGCGACGCACCGCGATAGGCCGGCAGGATCGATCCATGAAAATTCAGTATGCCGTGTGCCGGAGCCTGCCGAATCGCCTTGGGTAAAAAGTGCCCGTAGGCCATGACAAAGGCCAGCGAGAGGTCGGCTGCCCGCAACTGCTCTGTCAATTCAGCATCCGGCTTGTCCGGTTGCAGCAACTGGATGCCACGTTCGGCGGCAAACGCAGCCACCGGGTTTTGTTGCAGCCGCTTGCCTCTGCCCGCGCGTCGATCCGGCTGCGAGACCACCAGGGCCAGCTCGCAGACAGCGGCAGCTTCCTCAACCAGATAGCGCAGGCCCGGCAGACAGATCGCATCCGACCCGAAATAGGCGATTTTAGCTTTAGCAGACATGTTATAGTAATTCCTGCTGCCCCATCGATGCACGCTCTGATTCGGAAGCGGCGCTTTGTAAGATCAACCAGCGCAAGCTCGCGTCCGCGAGTTCCTGCTCAGAGAAAAGCCGCGCCAAAAGTAAGGCCGAAGCGAGTGCATCATAGAGGGCGCAATGATAGCGTTGACGGTGAGCGGGGCAGTCCAACTGCGCACGCTGGTCCAGTTCCGATTGCAGCCCGAAGGTGTGCACCAGCACCTCCAGCCCATAGCTTTCCAGGCCCGGATAAATACGGCGATAGAGCCGCAGCGTATCCAACCACGGCCACCAACTGGCCGCCTCCACTCCCGGCTCGGCGAAGTTCGGGCATTTCCTGGGGTAAGGCCAGACCATAGCGATCAATCCAGCCTCGACAGCGACATTGTGCGCACAAAAAGGCCCCTGCTCCCGTAAGGCTGAAAACAAAGACCACTCACGATCAAAGGGTGCCGCCGCACGCGCCATCTCCTCATGAATCCCGTGTTGCGCACGATCCTGATCCGAGATGGTGCCCACCGGGGCGCAGATGCGGGTATAAGTCGCCGTGATCGATTGGCCCAGCAATGTCGCCACCCCATACTCGACGATGCCGCTCTGGCGGCTGCCCTCGAAATCAATTATATGGATGGGAGTGGAAATCATGGCTTGCGAATCAACACAAAGCTTGAACTGCTTAAAGACAACTTTGAAACAATGAATCTGCTGTTGCCTCTGCTTAGTGCGCACTCCAGTCTTACAAATATTACATAATTTAAGCCATGACATCCCTCACCCGCGAACAAAAGGACGAATTTCTTCAGTTTATCGCTTATCTTTGCGACGAAGCCGCCAAGCAAATCCTGCCTCACTACGGGCCTGAAGTGACGATCGAGCGCAAGTCCGATGCCACTCCGGTCACGCTGGCGGACCGCAATGCGGAGAAGCGCATTCGCGAGATCCTGGCCGAGCGCTACCCGGAGCACGGCATTATCGGTGAGGAATACGGGCGCGAGCGCGAAGATGCCGAATTCGTCTGGGTGCTCGATCCGGTCGACGGGACTAAGTCCTTCATCTCCGGGGTGCCGCTCTTCGCCACCCTGATTGCCCTGCTGCACCATGGGCGTCCGGTGATCGGCGCGATCAACCAACCAGTCCTCAAGCAGATGGTCATCGGCGACTGCGAGACCACCACGCTCAATGGCAAGTCAGTCACCGGTCGCCCCGCCTGCCAACTGAGCGAAGCCACACTTTGCACCACGGACCCGATTCGCGAGACGCTCTGGCAAAACAATGCCGACTGGTCGGCCCTACCCCCCAAGACCGCGTTGTACCGCTCCTGGGGCGATGCCGGCGGCTATATTCTACTCTGCTCGGGCTTTATTGATATCATGTGCGACCCGATGATGGAGATCTGGGACTGCGCTGCGATCCTCCCCTGCCTGGAAGGTGCCGGGTTCAAGGTCACTGGCTGGTGGGGCGGCGACGCCTTTGATGAGCGCTGCATCATCGCCGCAAAAGAGCCGCTGCATAATGAAGTGATGGCGACCCTGTATCCGCGCGCCTGAACCAGCCAACCGAGGAGCGTCTAGCATCGTGGCACGAATTCGAAAACATCTCCGAGAAGGGATCAAGGCTGCCAGAGATTATAACAGCCTCGATTTCTTCCCGCTGCGGCGGTCGCTCGCCGGTTACGATGCCTCCTGCCTGGCCGGCGACACCCGGGCCGGTCTAAACGTGGCACTGCTCGCCTTCCCGCAGGGCATGGCCTACGCACTGATCGCGGGACTACCGATTGAATACGGCATCTACGCTGCCGCGATCGCAGCCATGGTGGCGGCGGTCTTTTCGCGCACCCAATACATTACCCTCGGCCCATCCAACGCCACCTCGGTGATGCTGTTAAGTGCCTTCCTCGGACTCGGCATTGCTGAGGCGGAAATGCTCCGGTTGGTCCCGACGCTGATTCTGTTAATCGGCATTTTCATTCTACTGGGAGCCTACTTCAAGGTCGCTAACTTTATTCAATATATTTCCCGTTCGGTCATCACCGGCTACATCACTGCGGCCGCGCTGCTAATCATCACCAACCAGATCCCCAAAGCACTTGGCCTGAGCATTGAAGACAAAGCCGCGACTTTCTTTGAATCAGCCCGCTTAACCTTGGGCGCGATCGATACCGTCCACTGGCCCACTGTCGGGATCAGCATCGCCACGGCGGTCGTTTATACTTTCCTTAATCGTCGATTCAAGCCGCTGCCCAATGTGGCAATCTGCCTGGTCGTCATGTCGCTCGCAGCCGCGCTGCTATTGGGTCAGGAATCGGGCATCGTATTCCTGACCGGAGTCAACGCACAGAACTGGAGCTTGCAAGCTCCGTCGATTCGCTTCGAGGACCTCAAACTGCTGGCCAGTCCCGCGCTGGCGATCGCCCTGCTCTGCACACTCGAAGGCATTTCGATCGGCAAATCGCTGGCCGCCAAGACCGGCGAACGGCTGGACACGCATCAAGCCATGTTCTCCATCGGCATGGCCAATGTCGGATGCGCCTTCTTCTCCGGGATGCCGGCCTCCGGCTCGCTCACCCGCTCCAGCCTGAGTATTATGAGCGGTAGCCGAACGCCCCTGGCCAACTACATCAGCGGCATGGTCGTCTTTATTAGCGCCTTCCTGCTGGGCCCCCTTACGGCTTACATTCCGCAGTGCGCACTGGCGGTGCTCGTTATTGCGATCGGGATTTCGCTAGTGAACAAACACGCCATTCGCATCGTCACCCGCACCACCCGGTCGGATGCCGCCGTCTTCCTCATCACTTTCGCCAGCGGCACGATCATGCCATTGGATACCGCGATCTATGTCGGCGTTGGCACCTCGATCATACTCTTCCTTAAAAAAGTCGCCCGCCCCGAGATGGTCGAATACGCCTTTAATGATCAAGGACAGCTGGCTCAAACCAACGATACCATCAAACGTGACACCCCGGAAGTCTCAATCGTCCACGTGGAAGGCGAGCTGTTCTTCGGCGCGGCCGAGCTCTTCCGCGATCAGATGCGCCGCATCTGCGAGGACCCTAATTTAAAAGTTGTTGTTTTAAAAATGCGCAACGCCCATCACATGGATGCCACCGGCGTGATAGCACTCGAAGAGCTGGTGCGCTACATGAATTCACTGGGGCGCTACCTGATCCTGAGTGAAGCGAAGGCGGACCTGATTCGCGTGCTCAAAAACTCGGGCATTTATGACTACATCGAGGAGCGAAATATCTTCCGCGATGATCCCACGAATCCGACCATGTCAACCGCGCGCGCGCTGCGGCGGGCCAAGGAGCACCTCGGTGCCGAGGAAGCCAATGTCTCGATCTATGTGGATCCAGTCAAAGATCAGCAAAAGCGCCCTTAGCGGAATCACCTTGTTCGGATGCAGTGTGAAATCCTGCCACTCTAAGTCTGACCCAAACGACACCTCAGTAGGGACTGCGCTTGCGCATGTCGCGAAGATTTCCTAGGACACCCATATATTTTAAGCACCCTAAAAATCCTCCCGGTTGTGTGGGAATTTTGAAACCTCATGCACAAAAACCAGCCGCGATCTACCGTCGTGGCCATATCCGATCAACTATCCAGCCATAAGCGGAATATGCTCAGCGCGTGGCGCAGATGTTGGTCCCCGTGTAAGTAGCCACACCGCCGCCGCGCGAACCCGCACGCTTGCCGGTGGAGCGCCCAACGGAGTCTTATGTCAAGGCTCCCGTAGGGCGGTTGTCTGAGCGAGTGTGCGAGCGAGCCGCCCGCTTACAGTCCCGCCGAAGGGGAATGAGCAGAGCGAATCGGGATTAAGCGGGAACTGGACATAAGACTCCGTTGGGCGAGGAACCGGCCTGCACTGCAAAACGGGTTTGCGCGGCGGTGGGGTGGTCGGGGGCGGTCGATTTGGAAGTTGCTGGGTTTAGATGACCGGGAGGGTCGTTTCGTAGTTGTTTTGTTGATACGATCAGCGGATTTAAGCGAGCACAAAGGTAATGAAGCGACCCCTTTTTCAGTCTCCTGAAGGCGACTACAAAGGTAAGGAAATGACCCCTGCCATATAAGTGTTACCGATGTCCTTGTGCTATCTGTTACCGATGTCTTTGTGCCGCGCCGGGCGGGGGTGCGTGGGCGGGGCGGGCGATTGCGAAAGGGAGAAGTGAAGTGCGGCAACCGTTGCGGGTTTGAGGCAACGAATAACTCTCAAGGATTAGGTTGTTGATGTTTACGACGCGACCCCTGTGGATTGCCCCGAAGCCCTAGGCTGCTTCATTTTCGCCTCTTAGTGCTGCCAATATTTTGAGCAAAAGAAATAACGAAAACGACAAGCTAGCTACATAAAGGGGCAATAAAAAGTATGCCTCTGGAATCATCATTATTTCAGCAGCAAGCGAATCACTCATATGCAGCCCCGACGTTGAGGCCATTAAATAATAGTGGAACTTAAAGTGAGTCCTGAAAGTTATACCAAGAATCAACGCCAAAAAACTCAGACACAGCACCCACTGGCACTGCGAACTGCAGGACTTACGTCTCAAAATCCGAGCTACGCCCCAGAAAAAAACAATCGACGACACAAGCGCTAACGCTGCAAGAAACAATGAGATCGGCGGCGCGATTAAACTAAACAAACTCACTTCGACTGAATTAATTTTTTCAACTTCCATAAGATACCTCTAAAAAGAATTTCCAATAAAATAGGAATCAGGGCAAATCCATTCCCTCGACGATTGTAAGCTGTAAACTCTGGCAATCCAATTGTCCCACTTTATGGGAAATATCGATCACGTTACCAATATTAGCTTTAAGATTAGACTTAAAACCCAGTGTTAGTCTGGTAGGTGGATTGCTAACAGAAGTTATCGTATGACCAGTTAGTCCAATCTGAGTTGCAGGCATTGTAAACCAGATAAGGATTTGCTGATCACTAGCCTGCTCACTCGATTTAGTTCCATACTCCCAAGATACCAGCGAAGTATAACGCGGATTAGTTTCCGCCTCCTCTCTTATTCTTGAACATGTGTTACAAGCCAACTCAACCTCCTCTGGTGAATAAGATGAATCGTAATCTTCTTTTTCGGTCCGCCAAGATGCCAGAAGTCCAAAAGTATTCACATTTGCTCCAATCTCGGTAGCACTCGCAGGAAGTGCGTATAACTGACTTCCGGAAAAAAAACCATAAGTAGTAAAAGTCATTTGTAGATGAATGCAGTCGCAATAATCTTGCTCCGAAAATTGGCTTAACCCCAACAAATCAAAAGCATTAGCCCCATCATTCCCTACAAACCCATAAAGGTTAAACCCACCCTCTTCTTCAATGGGATCCCTGTTTGGCCACCGCCCCGTCACGGGATCATAATATCTGAAGCCGTAATAGGATATTAGGAAAGAGGCGCACCCGGTGTCGTAGTGGCTGGCTTGGCTGTTTGTGCGCTGGGCGAGCTTGTTATAAATTTCGCAAG
>PXBU01000061.1 GCA_003566795.1 Puniceicoccaceae bacterium
ATTTTTATAGCAGCGCGGCCCGGGATGTTCATGGTGGCATGGGCGTCCCGCCCATGGTTCACGGGCAGGATGCCCGTGCCACATTTCCCGGCAGTGTGTGTGACAAACTGTATGGCTTGTACCATTCGATTCTTCATCCCAGCCCCTTTCAATCCGGTTCCGCCTCCCTGACAATATCCCCGAAGCCGATGGTAAAGCTTTTCCGGGACTTCACGGCCAGCTTGAAGGCTGGGTCCTGCACCCGGTAAAGCGTCGGCGCGGTGGCGCAGTCCACGACTACGTAAAGCCAGTACCGCTCGCGCACATTCACGGCGGTCGGCCATTCGTTTTCCGTCAAGTGCACCGCGCCACGGGCGGCGCGGCCTTTTACCTCGATGGCCACAACTTCCCCGTTGGCCCGGTGGCTCTCCAAGTCGTAGCCTTTGGCCAGATGCGGGGCCGATACATCGAGTACCCGGGCTTGGTAGCGGTCGATCTCATAGTTCCGGGCCACGCGGACGGCAATGTCCTCGATGTTCCGGTCGTAAGCTTCACGGGCGGCTTCACTGTCGTCGGGGATGACCAAACCAACGGCCACGCGCTCGAAGTTGACGACATCCAACTGGTCGGCACGGCGTTGCTCTCTGAGCATGGCTGTTTCACGATTCTCGCTAAGCCGGGCCTGCTCAGCCTTGATCTCTGCCAGACGGGTGGCAGCAGCCTGATTTCCTTCCCTCGCTTTTTTTGCCCATTTTGAGCGCTCTGCGCCCAGATCGGCCGCGCGGTAATCAAACCCTCTTGATAAATCCTCCAATCTGGCAGTGCTATCGGCCATAACGGCCGCACGGATTTGCTTGAGTAGCGTCGTTTCGGCCAGGGCCTTGGCGTATTGATCGCAGCGTTCGACCTGCTCTTCGGGGTCCCTCAACAGGCGATTGGCCCGCCACAAGCTGGCCTTGGACGCGGGTTGCAGGGCGAGAATATGGTTTGGTGCGCACAGGTCAAAAGTGCCGTCCTCAGCCCATTTGATCGCGATCAGGCGACGATCCAGCAGATTGCGGGTAAGCGGAGTGTGTGGGCTATCCGTCCCCGAGAGGCGTTCGCCAATTTGACAGACATAGAAGGCCACGCCGTAAGGGTTTTCGGTGGTGGGATCGCAGAACATGGCGCCGCGCCGCGTGTCCTGATCGGATCGGATAATAATTTCGCGGCATAGCCCTTCAAAAAAGGGATCGCCCGGGCGCAGAAAATGGACGCTGCTATTCGTCAATTCGCCCGGTGGAGGGTCGCGGCGGACCGAGAGGTATTCCGGGATACCTTCCGACAGCCCGGATTCCAGCGCTGACAGCCAGGATGTCGTTTGGGGAGTGGTTTGAAGCCGTGCGGCGGCACCCAAGTCGCCCTCCAGTTTTAGCCCCAGCGGGCGGGCGGATTTTTCGACAAAATTTTGCACGTAGGCGGGTAGCAAATGGGCGAAGTCTTCCACGTCCATTTCCGCTTGTAGCTGACCCAAGCGCCGTCCGACATCCCCATATTTCGAGGCTTGCTTGCGCAGCTTCTCGATGGATTCCCTGAATTTCTGCGTCGCCAGCATGGCGTCCATTTGTTTCCGCCATGTATCGGATTGCGGCTGCATGATGCGATCAAGCAGTAAGTCACGGATGGAGCTCTCGGGCAATTGTTGGCCGACGATGTCAAAGACCTTGTCGGTGCTCAGGGCGAGCCGTGCCTCCTCGATTTTCTGCAGTAGCGTGGCCAAGACATCGCCCTCGCGCGTGTCTTCTTTGGCCACAAGGTTGAAGATACGGACTTCTTCATGTCTTTGGCCGAATCGATGTAACCGGCCCATGCGTTGTTCGAGACGCGCGGGGTTCCACGGAATGTCGTAGTTCACCATGATCCATGCGAATTGCAGATTGATCCCTTCGCCGGCGGCATCGGTGGCCAGCATTAGCTCTGCCGAGTGGGGCGGTGGGGCAAGGCGCACAAGATCCTCTGACCGGATCAACTGAGGGCGGAGATCAACAGGCATAAAGAAAGCCCGCTGACGCTCGCGCTCGAAGGCATCCATGCCACCATGGATGGTGGCCACGCGTCCGGTCTGTCCCATTGCTTCAAACTGGGATTGCAGATAGACCAGTGTGTCCCGATGTTCCGTGAATACCAGTACCTTTTCGCGATGGTACTCCGGAGACTGGATCAATTCCCGCAGCTTGGTGAATTTGGCGTCTTCCTGGACTTGGCGCCCAAGGTCCAGGACAAAATCTATGCGCTCCAGCTCTTCCTGCAACAGGACGGCGGATTTAGCGTGGAGCCCCGTGAGCAGTTCCTCCTCAACCTGTTCCGCGCTTTCCGTTCCATCGTCCGCAGGCTCGCTATCATCCGCCGTGGATGCTGCGATTTCATCCACCAGCCGGTCCAGTTCCGCTTGTGCCAGCGGTGGCGGTGCCGTCTGCTGGGCCATGGCCTCCCGTTTAGCCCGCATACGCAGCAAGGATTCCATCATCGCATATGTGGAGCTGGCCAGCCGACGTTGTAGGACGGCGACGACCATGGAAGCCGCGTTGTTGTTGAGCTTGCGGTTGTTTTCATAGCTCCACTGAATGTATTCCGTGGCCGCCTCATAGAAACTGATTTCCTGCGGTGTTAGCTTGACCGAAACGGTCTGAGTAAGGCGGGGCTTGTAGATGGGCTGTCCATCATGCGTCACCATTTCCTCTTTGAGTCGCCGGATAAAATGACGGTCCCGTTTTTCCTCCGGTAGGGTGCGCAGGGTTTCAGGTGTGGAGAAGACCGCCGGGTCAAGCAGCCGCCACAGCGCATAGTAGGGAAATTCCTTCCCCATATGCGGCGTTGCGGTCAGCAAAAGCAAGTTGGGCGTCTTGCTCGCCAGTGCCTCGGCCAGTCGGTAACGCATGGTTTTCGAATCCGCGCGATTAGGATCGCCCCAGGAGAGCTTGTGGGCCTCATCGAAAACCACCAAGTCAAAATTGCCATGCCCCGTTTTAGCGAGTTTATCACGCGCGGATGGCATGGCTGCAGTATCGACACTGACAATGAAAAAAGGAGGTGTGGTTTCCTTTAAGGGGGCCTCTTCCTTGAGGTCCGCTCCCTTCAGGATGCCGAAGTTGAGGTCGAAAAAGAAGCGCAGCTCCCGTTGCCAGTTATAGACCAGACCTTTGGGGCAGCACACCAAGATGCGACCAATGCGTCCGCGGTTTAGCATTTCCAGCATATAGAGTCCCGCCATGATCGTTTTGCCTGCACCGGCATCATCCGCGAGCAGGAATCTGAGCGGGGCATGGGGGAGCAGGTGTTCATAGACGGCAATGCGCTGGTGGGGCAAGGGGACAACGCGGGATAATTCCAGCCCATAAGCCCGGTTGAAAAGATGCCCGTTGCGCAACCGGTGCGCATCAACCACCAGCTTGACCGCTTCCGGATCGCCTTCAAAATCAAGGCGCAGCTTATCGGTGGTGGCTTCCGAAGCCTTTGGCCCCCGCGAATTGCCGGAGCCAAGATATTCCGCTTCCATTTCGCGCAGTCGTTGAAGGCGATCGGGTTGGGGCGAGTTATGTCCCCTTTCCCAGCGATTCACAGCAGCAAAAGAAACGCCAAGCCTGGTCGCAAACTGTTTCTGCGACATCTTCATCTGCTTGCGCAACCGCTTGATATACTCGGGGTTCATAGCCAGCAGCTAAGCAAATAGCGGACCATATGTCAAGCAGAATATAACATATGCTATAACGGTGTATTGTTGCCAAAAACGGTGCATGTGCCTTGAGTCTATCGGGCTGGGTGGCGCTGTGTCGCCGGGGTAGACGCAGTTGGCCATGAGCCCGCTCCTGAATTGGTTTATGGCGGCCAGTCCTCCTCGCCGTGACACCGCTGCATCAAGACAGTGAATGTTAGTAACTACTCAGGTAGCCGCCCCAAAGCGGGCGGCCACCTGAGAGTGTTTGGCGGCCAGCGCGGTCCGACGCGTTGAGCGGGGATCACGAGGTGTTGGGCGTCGGCACGCCCGTCGGCCTG
>PXBU01000407.1 GCA_003566795.1 Puniceicoccaceae bacterium
ACCGCAAAAGACCTCGAAAAGATGCTGGAGCAAGGGCAGTGCCTGAGCAGCGTGCCGGAAAATGCCAAGCTGACACCGATGGCACGCGACGTCCTACGCAAGCATCGGGGCAAGTCCCCCGCGCAAGCATCGGCCACCGCCTCCTCAAAGCCAACGATCCACACGCCAGTGCTGCCTGACGCCGAGTATAACTGGAAGCCAGGCGGCGACCCCAAGACCGCAGCCGAGCTGGAGAAATTCTTCTACTCGCCGGAAATCCAAGCCCTCAAGGAACGCATCTGCCACATCGGCAAACGCATCTGGAGTAAGGGCTATGTTGATGGCAATGGCGGCAACATCACAGTGCGGGTGGGGGACAATCTCGTCCTTTGCACGCCGACTCTCATTTCCAAGGGCTTCATGACTCCCGAGGACATTTGCATGGTGGATCTCGATGGTAATCAGGTCGCCGGCATTCGCCCGCGCACATCCGAGGTGAACACCCACCTCGGCATCATGAAGAACGAGCCAAAGGCCAAGTCCTGCGTGCACGCGCACCCGATCTATGCCACCGCGTTTGCCGTGGCAGGTGTGACACCTCCCTCCTGTCTGATTCCTGAGCCGGAAGTCTTTCTCGGTGAAATCGGCTTTGCCAGCTACCAGACTCCCGGTACGCCTGAAAACGCCAAAGAAGTCGGCGCTCTCGCCAAGAAGCACCAGTCGATCCTGATGCAAAACCATGGCGTGATCTGCTGGGGCAAGGACGTCGAGGATGCCTACTGGAAAATGGAAAATACCGATGCCTTCTGCCATACGGTCACAGTTACCATGCAGATTGGCGGCCCGAAGCAATACAGCCATGAGAAGCTCAAGGAGCTGATTGTCCTGCGCAAGAAGCTCGGCATGCCCGACCACCGGCTCGACGAGCTGAAAGAGTGCGAACTCTGCGACGCTGGCGAGACCACGGTCAATACGATCCCGCAACCGGCAGCCTGTGGTTGCGACAGCAGCGGCCCCGTGCCAGCGGGTGACGTCGATGAGGCCTTGGTGCAAAAGATCACCGATCAGATAATGGAGCGGCTCGGTTAGGGAGCCGCAGTTTTTAAGTTATCAGTTACCGGTTATCAGTTATAGCTATTTTCTCTTCAAATTCCCCGGATTGCGTATCATTTTCTTTCGTAGGGGTGTCCGCTTGCGGCACCCGCGGATCTCGCGTTGCCCCCGGTCTTTTCACAACGCTCCGCACGCTCGCGGGCTTCCCACAGGAAAGCCCCTACGATCAAACAGCTGCTCAACTGCTCAACTGAAAACTGAAAACTAGAGAACTAAAAAACTAATTTTTTATGAAAAAAAATCCTCCTATTCGAGTCGCCGTTACCGGAGCTGCTGGTAACATTGGTTATGCTTTGCTTTTTCGCATCGCTTCCGGGCAGATGTTTGGGCCCGACCAGCCGGTCGCGCTCAACTTGATCGAGATTGAGCCGGGCATGGATGCGCTCAAGGGCGTCGCCATGGAGCTGGATGATTGCGCCTTTCCGCTGCTGACTGAAGTAGTGCAAACCTCCGATATGAATGTCGGTTTCAAAGACGTGGATTGGGCGCTGCTGGTTGGCTCGGTGCCGCGCAAGCAGGGGATGGAGCGGGCCGATCTACTCGGCATCAACGGCAAGGTTTTCATTGGCCAGGGGCAGGCGATCAATGACAACGCTAAAAAGAGCGTGCGCGTCGTGGTAGTCGGTAACCCCTGCAACACCAACTGCCTGATCGCGATGAAGAGCGCACCCGATATCCCGAACGAGCAATTCTTCGCCATGACGCGCCTGGATGAGAATCGCGCCAAGACCCAACTCGCGCAAAAGGCGGGTGTGCCGGTGCACGAGGTGACTGAGCTCTGCGTGTGGGGCAATCACAGCCCGACCATGTTCCCCGATTTCTATAACGCGAAAATCGGCCGTCAGCAAGCGACCGATGTGATCACCGATGAGGATTGGCTGAAGAATACTTTCGTGCCTACCGTCGGCAAGCGCGGTGCGGCCATCATTGCTGCCCGGGGTGCTTCGTCGGCCGCATCGGCGGCCAATGCGGTGGTCGACACCGTGCGGGATTTGATCACGCCCACCCGGGGGGATTTTCACAGTGTCTGCGTGCTCTCTAAAGGAGAGTATGGGACGCCAGCCGGATTGATCACCTCGCTCCCGATTAAAGTCGATGCCGTTGGCAACTGGCGGGTGGTGGAGGGTATCCAGCTCACCGATTACGCCAAAGCTCAAATCCAGGCCTCGAACGACGAACTGTTGGAAGAGCGCCGGGTCGCTTTTGGCCAGCTCGGTTTAAGCATTTAAATCGACGATTTTATAGTTCACGAATGGCGGAGAACCGCTATGAGTGATGTTTATGTTGACTGCGCGCGACTTGTTCGACTTCCCGGAATCTTTACCATTTGAGATGGTATTTGAGCCGGACCTGGCACCCTGGGAGTGGGTCCCTTTGATTCGAACGGCCTTGGACGAGCTGGACGCCAGCTGTTGGCAGATCGCGCCGGAAGTGCCGCCGGGTTGTGAAATCGAGGGGCAGGTGTTTATCCACCCCTCGGTGAAGTTGCCGCCGTTTTGTTCGATCAAGGGGCCGGTTTACATTGGTGAAGGCTGCGAAATCCGGCCGGGTGCTTACCTGCGGGGTAACGTGATCGCCGGCAAAAACTGTGTGCTGGGGAACTCCTGCGAGTTCAAAAACTGCCTCCTGCTGGACGGGGCGTTGGTGCCCCATTTCACCTACGTGGGAGATTCGATTCTCGGGAATCGGGCGCACCTCGGGGCGGGCGTTGTCTGCTCCAATTTGCGCCTGGATCAACGAGAGGTCCCGGTGGAACTCTCGGATGGCTCACGGACTTCCAGCGGCTTGCGCAAGCTCGGGGCCCTGGTGGGCGATGCCACCGAGGTGGGCTGCAATGTGGTGCTTAATCCCGGGACCATTTTGGGCAAACGTGCCGTTGTTATGCCCAGTATGTCGTTTCGCGGCACCTTGGCAGCAAACACGACCGCCTACAAAAACGACAAAATTAAGACCGTTCCCCGGAAAGCTTAGCGACTATGAATCTGCCGCTGAAGGCTTACGGAGAAACGGCTATTCTGGCTCATGATTTGAGTGAGTCGCAGCGTGCGAGCCTCTGCGATGCGCTCCGGTTGGGCATGCCGGACGCTTGCATTGAATACGTTATGGGCGACGATACCGTGTTGTTTATTTTCAAGGTTCCCGTGCCCATTAGCCACCTGTCACATTGGTTGGAGCCGATCCAGGAGGGAAAGGTGAGCCGCGCAAAGTCGAAGCTGCGCCTGGTGCCGGTCACTTACGACGGGCCGGACCTTGAGTCTGTGGCGGGGCAGGTTGGATTGTCTGTGGCGGAGGTCATCGAAATTCACAGCGCGGCAACTTACACAGTGCGGATGATGGGGTTTGCGCCCGGTTTTCCTTATCTGGATGGCTTGGACCCGCGCTTGCACCTGTCACGCAAAGAATCGCCGCGCGAGCGGATTGAGCCGGGGTCGGTGGCGATCGGTGGCTCACATGCCGGTATTTACTCGGTGGCGAGTCCGGGTGGCTGGCACTTGCTGGGGCGCACCAATGTGCGGCTTTTTGATCCCGACGCGGCAAAGAGCGCTCGCCCGAACCCCCAAAAAGTTTTCCTTCTGTCGCCCGGCGACCGGTTAAAGTTTAAAGCGCTCAGCTGATGTCGTTGGAAGTGATCTCGCCCGGTTCTGGCATCGCTCTGCACGACGCAGGGCGGTCCGGTTGGTTGCGGTTTGGCGTGCCCCCATGCGGGGCCATGGATCGCCACGCAATGCGGGCTGCAAATGGCTTGCTCGGGAATCGGGCGAATGCACCAGTGCTGGAGATTTTGCTGCAGGGGGCACGGCTGCGCGTGCTGGAGGATATGTGGGTGGCGGTGACGGGTGCTGATTTTTGTCCGACGCTTTCCGCCTGGACGGCGCGCATGGTGAAGCGTG
>PXBU01000277.1 GCA_003566795.1 Puniceicoccaceae bacterium
CGCTTCAACGAACACCCTAACATTGTCACCGTGCGTGACTATTTCGAGGCCAACGGTACCGCCTACCTGGTAATGAACTGCCATGAAGGGGTTACCCTGCAAAGCTACCTAAACAGCAAGGGTGGTAAAATCCCTGTCGATCTGGCCTTAACTATTTTCATGCCTGTTTTAGATGCTTTAAAAGAAGTCCACGCAGCTGACATCCTCCACCGAGACATCAGCCCTGATAACCTTTTAATCGACAAAAACGGCCGGGTGATTTTAATTGACTTTGGCGCTGCCCGCCAGGCCATGGGCGAGAAAAGTAAAAGTTTATCTGTGATTATGAAGGCAGGCTACTCGCCGGAGGAACAGTATAGAAGTAGAGGAGAACAGGGACCGTGGACCGATATCTATGCAGTATCGGCGGCTATGTACCATGCTGTAACCGGAGTAATGCCACCTGAGTCTTTGGACAGAATGTCTGAAGACGCTCTGAATCCCCCATCACAGCTGGGAGTTAAAATCAAGCCTCACCTTGAACAAGCCTTACTCAAAGCAATGGCATTAAGGAGCAAAGATCGCTATCAAACCGTAGAAGCGTTACAGGAAGATCTGCTGGGCAAGGGATCTATTGGTGATAAGGAATCTCTCGAAGTTGTAAAATCGGAAGCTGACAAACTAGACAAGCTGCAGGATGAGTATGAAGGCACAAAAAAATGTCCTTACTGCAGTGAGCAGATTAAAGCCACCGCCATAATATGCAGGTACTGCAAGATGGGCCTGCAGGAGGATTTGCCTGAAGAAAGGAAAAGACCGGAAAAGTCTCACAAGGCTGGTCATAAACCACAAAACAAGCAATTAACTATAGCAGCAGTGGTTGTTATCGGCTTGGTATTGGCTTTTTATTCAGGCAACTGGTTATTTACTGATGGAGAAGATGATGCTGAAGGCCCTGCTGTCCCCGAGGCAGAAAAAGCATCACAAACCTATGATCCGGCCGTTGTCGCCGATCTTGATGCTGGCTACTATATTGACTACGAAAATGGTACTATTTCCTTAAGCGATCTGCCCATTGGAGCGAGGGTGGTCGATTACACTTGGAAATGGGAATTTCGTACCGGTGATAACTTTACAGGCGTCGGGGAAAAAAAACCTGTAATCTGGATTGTCGTGGCCAAAGATCATTACGACGAAATGGAACCTCACGTTACTATGCTTACCAAAGACTTAATCTGTAAATATAAATTTGACGATATGCCCAATCGGACTCATCCAGGCGATATCAATCATTGGGGCAAAAATGATCTGCGTTTTTGGGTTAATTCTACTGGTATCCACTCAAATGAAGGCTTTTACCGGGAGTTCTCTGAGAGCTTTAAGGATTTGGTCCTTACCACAATTATACCCAACAAGGAATGGAAAAGTGGCACTGGCGCTGTTTACTATAGCACAGAGGATAGGGTGTTTTTACCTTCAACTACTGAATTAGGGGATAGTATACATGCATATACTTATCAAATCGGTTCAGCTTATGAATTATTTTACGTAGATGACAAGATGAAGCGGGTTGCTCTGATTGGTGAGGAACCTTGGCGTTATTGGACACGTTCTCCAGGTTCGTTTTATAGCGGAGGTGGTATACGTGGTATACGAGGTGATGGGGGCTTCTACAGCAGCCGTACTTACGATGAAGAAGGATATTATGTTCCATCTCATCTTAAAACAAGCGGAGTCCGCCCCGCTTTGAATCTGAAATCTGGAATCTTAGTATCTGAAATCAGGAATTAAGAGTTTCATTTTAAGAAAGGGTTTTCATCGATGGAATACCAAAACCTCTGCCTCGGCTGCATGGAAGACAGGGGCTCGGATATCATCTGTCCCCACTGCGGCTGGGTGGAAGGAACTGCGCCTGAATCGGCCCTGCACCTGCCGCCTGGCACTGTTCTGCAGGAAAAGTACTTAATCGGCAAAGCCCTTGGCCAGGGCGGCTTTGGTATAACCTACCTGGCCTGGGATATGAATCTTAATTTAAAACTGGCCATTAAAGAGTACCTGCCCCAGGAACTGGCCTACCGCACCGGCGGCCACAATAAAGTAAGCGTATACAAGAAAACCTTAGCCGACAACTTCAACTACGGGTTAGAGAAATTTTTAGAAGAGGCCCGCACCTTGGCCCGCTTCAACGAACACCCCAACATAGTCTCGGTACGTGACTTTTTTAAAGCTAACGGTACCGCCTACCTGGTTATGAACCATATTGAAGGGGTAACCTTAAAAGAGCACTTAATAAGCAGAGATAAACCACTTGCTTTCGAGCAGGCAGTCGATATCTTCATGCCCGTGTTGGATGCTTTAAAAGAAGTGCATGCTGCAGGCATCCTTCACCGCGATATCAGCCCCGATAACCTCCTAATCAGCAACAGGGGCCGGGTCGTCTTAATCGATTTCGGCTCTGCCCGCCAGGCCATGGGTAACAAGAGCCGCAGCATGTCGGTGATCATGAAGGCCGGTTATTCGCCTGAGGAACAGTATAGAAGCAGAGGTGAACAGGGGCCGTGGACTGATATCTACGCAGTGGCGGCGACTATGTACCATGCTATAACCGGAGTAATGCCGCCTGAGTCTTTAGATAGACTAAAAGAAGATCCATTAGATCTTCCCTCCACGATTGGAGTAAAAATTGAAACACATCAGGAAGATGCCTTGCTTAAGGCTATGGCAGTTCAAGCTGAAGATCGCTATCAAACTGTCGAGGAATTCCAGAAAGCGTTAACTGTTGATTACAATAGAAGTAACAGGCAAGAACCTTATACACGTTACAATATGTCGCCCTCTTATGAAGTTTATATGCCAACTGGTCCTCAGGTTCGCCCTTGGGTACGTTTCTTTGCAAGATTAACTGATATCCATCTATTTTCGTTGATATTTGGCCTCATATTAGGTTTGGCCTATCCTTTAGCAATTGAAATGCATAATATATTATTTGGCATTATAGTATTAGTTGTTTTTGTTTTTATTGAACCACTATTTTTATCGACCTGGGGAGCCACTCCTGGTAAAGCTTTGCTTAATGTTCGGCTAAGGAAATCTGATGGGAGAAAGCCAAATTATAAAGAGGCCTTATTGCGCTCTTTTAATGTTTGGTTAAGAGGTGAAGGCCTTGGTATTCCCATTGTCATTTTAGCAACTCGCATATATGCATACACTCAATTAAAGGGGGAAGGAATAACTACCTGGGACAGAGATGGGGGGTTTTCTGTGTCACATCAGATAATTAGCGCATGGAGAATTATCTTGATCATAGCATTTCACATTGGCTATTTTTTTATCTTGGCCATGGAAGATTATTTAACGCATCATTGAGGTCTTCAAATATATTTTTAAAAATTATATGTTCTACGGTAAACGATGGCAACCTGATGTCATAGCAATGTTTATAAACCGGCAGCTGGCTAAGATTAAACAAAGTAATCTGAATTTTCGAGACTGTGTAAAATAAAAACGAGGTGATTTAGTGGTAGATTATTTGATGTATTTTGCTGGGCAACTAACTGCTATAGTGTTAATAACTTTGGCAATTGCTTGTGCTGCTAAGGCTTTCATTAATAACATTTATATCAGCGCTATTATTGGGTTTTGTGGTATGCTTGTTTATAGTACAATACTTGGTGGCTTTAGAATTTCTTTAGCGAATTTTGTTGGACTGGCAATAGTTTTTTTAATTCTGCGTTATGGAGAAAAGAAAAAGCAGGCACAATAAACTCATATGATGATGCTTATGTTAAGTACTGGAAATAACATAACAATTAACTGAAAACATTTTATTTGATATCTTTGTGGTTAATAATTTTCGTGGTTTTAAAGTCAAGGTGGTTTACTTTTGTATCATCATTTTGCTAGTCTTTTTGATGGAGCTATGTTTTAAGTACTGCTTAAGATTATTAGTTTACATTTACAAGACAAGTTTTTTGTTCTATATATTTGC
>PXBU01000352.1 GCA_003566795.1 Puniceicoccaceae bacterium
ACCTCGAAGGTGTCACCACCATGGGTGAACTGCGCGACGCACTCAATGAAGGACTACGCCAGGCAGGCGTCTCACCCCGTGTTCAGTTCTTCCTCAATGAGAGTGGGCGCCTGTTCCTGGCACCGATTGCGATCCTCCAATCCAATGATATTACGCTCGAAACTGCTGAAGCGGGTGGGCTGCAAGTGCTCGGCTTTGGTGGCTCAGCCGACACGGAATTCACCAGTGCGGTCAACAACGGCCTTCGCGACTTCGCCGATGATATCCGTAATGCCTTCCGGACAGCTCAGTTGATCACGAGTACTTTCGACGCCGATTTGGATGCGATGGTGGAAACCATGACTCCGGCGGATATCTCCGACTTGGTTGCCGTCGGTGTCCAGAATGGCCGCTTCGTCTTCCTTAATACGGGTGTCGCCTTGCAACAAGGGCTGACAGAGATGCGCATCGTCGGCGCACAGGACCTGGGCTTCGAGGCCGATCAGGACAAGGACGATGGTCGCCCCATCTATGTCCAGCATTTCTACTTCTTCCAGGCCTTTGATGTGCAGAAGATGGTAATCGACCTGCAACGCGGTGATGACGTCTTCCGTGGCGATCCCGGCTTCTCGTTCCTTAACCAAACCGACGAGTGGGGTGTCAAGCCCGGCACCCGCGAACAGGGCGGTGGCTCCCTGACCAGCTTGCACATCTATGGCGGACCCGGTAACGATATGCTCTTTGGTGGTGCCTATGATGATTTCATCTACGGTGGTCCGGGAGATGACTTTATCGCGGGTGGCCCGGGTAACGACTACCTGGACGGTGGTCCGGGCAACGACTTGATCGCCGGTAACACCACCACGCCGTTCGATCGCTTCACGTTCGTCGTTAATCGCGGTGTCGCGGGGCGCAATGATACCGCTGCCTTTGCGGCCATGCTGCCTGATATCACCGCTGGCACGGTTATCGATAACCTCAGCTTCCACGAAGGGGACCGCGCGGATTACTACCTGATCCGCACGCCCAGTGCCTTCCAACAATTCTCCGGTGCCGTGTCCTCACAGTTGTTACTGGATATGATTCGGGTGGTCTTCGATGATGATATGAGCCAGGAGCGCTTCGACTTGTTCGGCGGAGCCGACGGCTTTGGCTCCAACCTGGCACTATACGCTGCGCGTGATCTTGATCCGAGCGGAGTGATCGAAGCCGTGCCGGTCGAGCAATTTGCTGGCGTGCCGGAATATTACATTCTCAAGGTCGCCAACGTAGCGGGCTTTACCGTGGTGGCAGAAAACAATCCGCCGGTAACCGGTATTCTCAGCGGCACCGCCACCTTCGGTATCTCAATTGAGGGCAACGATCCGATTGCGGTCAGCATGCCGTCGAATCCCGACAGTGGCGGTATTATGGATCTGGCTCAGGATCTGGCCGCCGCGCTCGACAATGCGACCACTGCCAGCGGTCAAAAACTTTCCGAGTTGTTCATGGTGGAAATCGTCAACACGGCTCTGGGGCAGCGTTTGGCCCTGACCGCCGCTTCTGACTTTACCTACTCCTTGTCGATTGCCGATGGCGATCCCGCGACTGAACTGGGCTTCCGGAGCGGACAAAACAACCTGATCCGCGCACCTGAAATGGGCCAATACCAGTTGCGCTTCAGCGATGCGGTTGGGCGCATCGTCATGGTGGGCGGTGATGACGCGGATGCGGCATTGATGGTAGTCGGCAACGAAGATGACGATACGCTCGCGTCGTTCCGTCCGGTCATGATCAATCTGGGGGATATTGATGGCAGCGGCGTCGATTCCTACATCGCTGGTGTGAACGATGATCTGGCGAACGGCACCTCGACACTGCTCATCCTGCGCGGTGAACCGAAATTCTCCGATCTCGGAATCGGGGCGGACAGCAGCCGTCGCTTCCTGGTGCTGCCTGCGCCATTACTCTCTGCCACGACCAGTGGTCGCCAGGCGCAAGTCCTCCCCGCTGCCGACTTTAACAATGATGGCATTAATGACATCGCTATTTTGGTCCGTGGTAGCGAATCAGCTCTCTATATCATCCCCGGCGTTGATTCCACCGTCGATGGGTTTGACGCCCCGGATGAGGTCACCGAGTTGAGTGCGTCCGCCAGTGTGATCATTCGCGGTAACAATATGGGTGCCGATGTGGTGTTCAATCCGGATGGCGGTGATGGTGTTGCGCTTTGGCAGGGTTCTGACCTCTATCTCTTTGACAGTGAGCAGCTGCTGGATCTGGGCTTCAATGCCGAGCCCACGTTGATCGATTTTGACGAGAATGGACCAGCTCCGATCTTCACTGACATGCCGGATGTCGAAAATCTTTGGACCATTGTTGATACCGAGGGCCTGACTGGACGCGGCGAGGGCAATGCGCTCTATTTTGGCGTGCCTGCCAGCGATAGCAGCTCAGCCAGCTATGTGGGTGCTGGTGGTCAGGTCGCTGGATTCGCTGGCTTTAACGGTCTGAGTGTCGGTATCAACGGTGCTGTGCTGAGCTTTGACTCCTTCTTGCAGACCGAGTTGCTGGCCCGCGAGTTTGACCAAGCCAATGTGTGGGTGCGGCACGAGTCCGCAAATGATGGCGAGTGGCAGATTGTCGCCACCAACGCGACGGGTAATGGCCTCATTGCCGTTGCAGATCCAAATAGCCCCGGCAGTTACATTGACGTGAGCATCGATGACCTCGTTCGTCTGCGCGATCCTACCAACTCGGCTCAGCGCGTCGCTATCGAACTCGGCAGCGAGTATGCTGGCAGTATCGACCTGATGTTCGTCTTCGACAGCGTGGATGAGGAGGAGAATAATTTCGAGGGTTGGTATATCGACAACATCCGCGTGGATGGATTCTTGGTGGCCGAAAACGCAGATACCGTCCTCACCGCCCCTGCGCCAATTGTCGCGGCAGCCGGCGTGGGACGTGCGATCCCAGGGCATGATCAGGGCACCCTGATTGTGACCACCGGCACGGAAACCTACTATGCTGACCTGAGCCTGGATACGCCCGCACTGAATCACCTGGCAGATGTGGGTGGTAGCCGGGTGGTGGCGATTGGCGATATCACTGGCAGCGGGCAGGTTGAGTTCGGTCTCAACGGTGCCACCACCAACCACCTTATCAGCTACGACAGTGGCTGGCAGGTGATCAGTGAAGATCGTGGTGCCCGCTACATTTACGTGGGCGATGTTGACGGTGATGGCATTGCCGATCTGGCCCGGGTCGTCGCGGTGCCGGGGCAGACGCTGGTCAATCCAGCCACCTTCACTTATGACGACCTCGGCGTCTATGCAGGACTGCTGGGGTGGACTGTTGGCGAGGATTCCTTGCAGGAGCTTGGTGTCGAAGCCCAGGCTATCTACCACGATGTGGTCGAGCTCTTCCTCAGTGATGGCGACGAGGATGGCCTGAGCGGACTCTTTGCGACGGGTCTCGGTCAACCCTCAGTTGTGTTTGAAGTCAACAATCCGGGCTATCGCAACGTCGGGAATGTCTCTGCCAACTCCTTCATGTTCGGCTCCTATAGCTACACGGTGGGTGTCGAAGGCGAGGAGGGCTATGCCCAGGGCACTGCGCTGGTCCTGGCCGAGTTGCTGGGTAGCCGCCTGCACTTCTTCCAGGGTGATAGCTACCGCGCCGCACCGCCCGCTCCGGACCTTTCCTTCCTGCGCGAGATTCCACGGCCGTTCCAGTTCCCATTGGGCTTCCCGGACTTCTCCGGCGATGATTCCAGTGCCTACACCGGGATCGATATCGGTGATCCGGTAACCGGGATTGATTTGAGTGATGCCATCGCCTTTGAGGGCGACATTGCCAATATGAACCTGTCGCGGGCGATTAAATTGGGCGACTTTGACGGCGATGGCAACGCGGATGTCATGCTGGTCGGCCCGAACCATGCCTTCCTGATCAATGGGCCGATGGAGACGAGTGGACTGCAACAGGCCTCCATCTTTGCGGATCAT
>PXBU01000449.1 GCA_003566795.1 Puniceicoccaceae bacterium
AGACTTCATCATCCAAGTTTATTCTCGGGCAGATCACTGTGAGGTTATTAGAAGACTGCGAGCGCGTGCGCTTTGACGAGTTGCTGGAACAGCGGCACTATCTCAAGAGTGCCCGAGTGGGAGGACGCAGTCTGCGCTACGTCGCGGAACTGAACGGCGAATGGATCGCATTACTGTGCTTTTCCGGGGCGGCCCCGCATCTGGCCGGACGCGAGGAGTGGATTGGCTGGTCACCGACGCAGCTTGCGCGGCGGCTGGGCTTCGTGGTTAACAACAGTCGTTATCTTTTGCTGCCGGACCGGCAGGTTTACCCGAATCTGGGCTCGAAGGTATTGTCGTTGTGCCTGAAGCGCTTGTCCGCCGATTGGGAGCGAGCGTGGAATCAGCCGGTGTTGGTCGTGGAGAGCTTCGTTGACGAGCACCTGGGCTATGAAGGCACTTGCTATAAAGCCTGCGCCTTCGAGGCGGTCGGGGTGAGCGCGGGCTACGGGCGCAGTAGCCGGGATTACTACCTCAAACACGACCGACCCAAGCAGTTGTATTTGCGACCACTGAAACCACGGGCGCGACAGTGGTTGTCCCAGGCTCGTATGCCTGCGACTCTGGCGGTGCACGAGTTGGACCGGGCGGGCCCGTGTCCCTTCAAAGCCGAGGCACTCGGTTCGCTTTTGGAGTTGTTTAAGAGCTTCAAAGACCCGCGGCGCGGCCACGGGCTACGGCACCGCCAGTCGTTTGTGCTGGCCTGCGCGACGGTGACGATGCTGATGGGCGCGGACAGCTATCAAGCCATGGAGGACGAAGCGGCACAGTTCACCCAGCGGCAGTTGCGTGCACTGGGAGCACGTCAGGACAAGTATACCGGTCGTTACCGTGCGCCCAGCGACAGCACGTTTTTCCGCGTCCTTGGAATGGTCGATGCCAGCGTTTTCGATTCGCTCGTCGGCCAGTGGCTGAGTTTGCGCGAACTGGCCACACTCCAGCGCATCGCGGTGGACGGCAAGACGCTGCGGGGGAGCAAACGCGGTGAAGACGGCAAGGCCCTGCAACTGCTCTCCGCAGTGACCCATCAGTTACGCCTGACCATAGCTCAGCGCGAGATCGAAGAAAAAAGTAACGAGATCCCCGCCCTGGAGCCGTTACTGGAGAGTATCCCGAGACTCGAAGGGGCGCTCGTCACCGCCGACGCCATGCAATGTCAGCAACAGGCCTGCGCTTACATCACACAGCAACGCGGGGCCGATTACCTGATCGGTCTCAAAGGCAACCAAAGCGGCATTCTTGAAAGGGCGCAAATCAAACTGCCCCAAGAGTTTTTTTCCCTGCGGACATGACAGCGGGTGGGTCAAAGAGCACGGGCGAATGACGCGCTGGCGCGTGCAGCGCAAATGCGTCAGCCCCGAAGATGCCGGGCTGTGCGGATGCCGCCAGTTCGTTGCCGTTTGGCGCGAACGGCATTATCTGCGGGGCGGGTGCGTGTATAAAGAAGAGCAGGATTACTCCTATTACGTCAGCAGTGCGGATCCCCGCGCCTACGACGAGGCCGCCTTACTCGAAGCCATGCGCGGGCACTGGGACGCAATCGAAAACGGCTCCCACTACCGACGGGACGTCAGTATGGGCGAAGACGCCTCCGGTATCTCGAAACGCAGACAGGCGCACATGATGGCTTCGCTGCGCAATCTCACGCTCGGGTTGTTCGAGCGACAAAAAAACGCAAGCACCGGAAGCTTCCCGTCCTGGAGGCGAAAGATGAACCCATCGAAAGCCATTCGCATGCTTTCCTCAAAAAAATGAACCCACTTAGATAACCCTTCGTTAATCATATCCATCAGCATCAGAGCAGCACACCCTCTGATGTGGGATAGCTGACTCGTTCCCGGCGCCGGAACCTCAAAAATACCGGCGCGCCGGGAACGAATCAAGCTCCTCAAAACCAAAGCGCGACTCCCGCGCTGCGCAACCTCATTCTCGTTTCAGATGAAATGCCCCTGAGAACCAGTCACAGGGTTACAGGTTCTTTGCTGACGAGCCCTTAGCCCGCAAGTATAGCATCACAATCCCTGGGCGTGATGATCGGGCTGGCAGAATCGACCCTTCTTTGAAGATCCTGCCGTTCCCCAATTGTTGTCTCTTTCAAATCCCGATTGCCCGAAACCATTGCTGGTGTTCGGCCAGGCTGTGTTCTTCCTTTCGCGGGAGCGGCGGGGATGGGGCAAAAGTGTGATGGCCGGCACGATCCGGGCTGCGGGCTTCGCTGGGCTTGATCCCAAAGGCTTGGCGGAAGTTGTGGTTAAAGGTAGCGGCATGTTTGAAACCCCATCGGTAAGCGATTTCAGAAATATTCTGGTGCGCCATGGCCGGGTTTTGCAGGTCTGCGAGGCAACGTTGCAGGCGCAGGTGGCGCTGGTAGCGTGCGATGCCGCCGAAGGGTTCAAGCAGCTGATAAAGGCGGCGCCGCGAGATCCCAAACTGATGGGCAATCTGCTCGGGGGATTGATCAGCGGAGCCGAGGTTTTCCCGGATGTGGCGCTTGATCTGGTAGGTCAGCGTTTTCGTCATCGCCGGGGCTTCCAAGGCTGTTTCCGGCAGGCAGTCTCCGGCCATCGCTGCGCCCATCAGGGCGAGGGTGGCTTCTGCCACGTGCAAGCCTTCCTGCGGCGTGAATCGTGGGGCGAGTTTGTAGCTTGAGAGCATGTGTTGCCGCAGCAGTGTGAAGGACGGGTTGTCTCTCGGCACAGTGTGGCCATGCCAGCGACTGATGTTTGGGACCACCGGCTCGATCAAGGGCCGGGGCCAGACCAAGGTGAGGTTGCGGAACTTGAGGTTGATGTTGTCCACCGGCTGCGCGAGATCGAAGACCACGATGTCGCCCGCATCGGCGTAGGTCGTGCGCCCCCCCACCCCAAACTGCACCGATCCTTCAAGAAACAATTGCAGCAAAATGGAGTCCATTCCGTCCCGCGAGGCCTTGCGGGTGGAACGCACATACCGACCAGTTGAGGCCGTCAAGCCCGCGAGCACGCAATGGCCGAAGTTATAGACATCGAAAGTCGCGTGAAACGGCTCCGCATCCTCCACCGGGGCGTTCTCCGCATCGAAGACGACCGATATGTCTTCGCGCCAGGCGGCGAAGCGATCCCGCTCCGGGAAGTCGTTTGTCGAAAAATGAGAATGTGGAAGTCGCGGCATTAGACCAGCTTGAGGAATAGTTTAGATAAATTGTGATACCGCTGCCGCAGTGGCAATCCATTTTTGAGACACAAATCTCGACTCATAAAAGGCCGCTCATCTGTAGGCCGACGAAAATGGGCATACTTGCTCCGAAATGATCAGCGTTTGCTCAATCTTTCCACCGCCGACGGATGTGCACGGATCGTAAATCATTTGCACGCATACTGAACCCGGGGCGCTTGACGATCTCGGGCCGCGAAAGTCGAATTGTTGGGCGATTTTTAAAAATTAATTACAAACCCATGAACTCCCAAACCGCTTCTAACCGATTTCTCCGTCCCCGTGCTGGTTTGCAGCGCATGGTGCTGCGGGCACCCTTGTTCAAGCGGGCTCCCCTGGCGGTGTTTTTCGCCGCGTTCGCACTGCTCCTCTTCGCGAGCCCCGCCGCGCAGGCCCACATTATTATTTACGGAGGACCACTCGTCTGCTTCGCGGAGCGGATCGGCGACAACCTTGAGCCCGCATGGAACGTGCCTATCGATGGCGAGGAGACAGACGCTGTAATCGCTGAACCGGAGGGTGAAGGGCCGATCTCGATCTACTTCGATGAGGCGATGACGGAAACAACGAAGTCCATCGGCGACGACTATTTCGACTGGCTTGATGTGTATGTCTCGGGTCTGTCGCTCGGGCAGTCGGTCGTGATCGAGCGTTTCCTCGTCGATAACAATTTGGGGATCATCAACGCCAACGCTGTCTTGATGGAGAGCCACCGGATGCAGGACGGCTACCT
>PXBU01000126.1 GCA_003566795.1 Puniceicoccaceae bacterium
ACTACACAGTGTCAGAAGTCACCGAAGTAGACGGCTGGACACCCAGCTACAACCCGACCGATGGCGTAGTGAGTGTTGAAGTGAGCGATAGTGTTCAAACAGCTGAAATAACCATTACCAATGCATACACAAATGAAACTGACGAAGATCCACCAGAAGACACACCACCTGTAGATGTTCCACCAGAAGAAACACCAATTGGACCACCATCAACCCGAACACCTTCAATTCGACCACTGCCACCTGTAACTACGGATGTGGAAATTGAAGAAATAGAAGTTCCTTTAGCACCACCACTCGAAGAAGTACCTCCTGTAGATGCCCCGCCGGAAATTGTTCTTGACGAAGAGCCACCGCTGGGAGAACCCAAATTACCACAAACTGGCGAAGGCAACCCACTCTACTTCTATCTGGCAGGTTTGCTGTTAGCTGGAACCGGATTAGCAATTAGAAAAACAGTTAAAAATTAAGAGTTAATAGTTAAGAGATAAAAATCAAGAGATAGAAGTTGAAGAGCCTGTGGCATAGCGATCGCCTCAGGCTTTTCTTTCTGTCTTTTTTTAGCCCCTCTCTGCTGACGGACAGGGAGAGGGAGAATCTCAGCTGTTGAAGTTTAACACCCTCGAGGGTGCAGGCTGATTTTGCAACTCTTAACTTTTATCTGCTCTTCCAACTGCTCTTCCAACTGCTCTTCCATCTGCTTTTCTTTTCCCTGCTTTTCCGTAACACAGATGTAACACAGATGTAACGCTAACGTCACAACAAAAGGATATATATAAGATAGGCGAAAATATCAGAAAATTAGCACAAAATCGCCAGACCCGGATGGATCGGGGAGGAGGCAGGTGCGATGAAATCATCGAACCGGATCAACGCAAAATCTCCTTCCGGTGGCATGCAGTTTCTGGTAAACATTCGGTACCACCAGAACCACAGCTGGCAGGGAAGTATTCAACGACTAGACACAGCCGAAACCATCAATTTCCGCAGTGAACTCGAGATGCTCAGCCTGATGGAGTCAGCCGTCAGCCAGCACCGACAGCGCTCCGGTGAAGAATCGGTCCTGCGCCGCTGGGAAAGAGAAACCAAGGAGGTGAAAGAAGAAAAAGATCCGTCGGCGGTACAAAGTCCATAGCCGGACTAATGGGTAACCACGTCCCATCCAGAAAAACGCGGCACTCCGTAAAGAAGGAAACCGTTAGAGGGTAACCCCGTCCCTACCAAAAAATGAGGCTGAAAAGAAAGAGCCTGCCTTTAGAAAACTGCAGGCACATTTTCAGAGGAGTGAGAAAGATGAAAAGTAGGAATAAATGGAAAGTGCTGCTAAGCTTGCTGTTAGTCCTTTTGCTTGCTTTTGGTGGCACCTTTGCGATTTTTGCAGAAACAAATGGTGATGAAGAAAATGACTCGTCTATAGAAAGTGAAAACGCAGAAGTAGCGGATTTTGACCAGGAAATTGAATCGGATGATCTGGAAGTCAGCTTTGAATCCGAGCTGGGAAACGGAGAAGTCGAAGATGATGCAGAAGTAGACGGAGTAGTAGATGAAGGTGAAGTAGTTGATGAAGGTGAAGTAATAGATGGAGAAGACGGAGTAGTTGATAAACCAGAAGTCGAGAAAACAGAACCGGAAATGATAGAAGAAAAACTGGAAGAAGAACCAATGCAATTAGAGCTTCAGTCAGTACCTGTTGAGATTTTCGCATCTTCAGAGGCAGCAGCAAGATCTTTAGTTAAAGGTGAAGTTAAAATTGATGATGTCGGCGACAACGATACATTTGAATCCACTTTTGATATTCCTTCGGATATTCTAGATACACATTATTCATTTAACAAAAGCGGACACACTTGCGACGGAGAAAAAGCGGGTGTGCTTACAGTCAATATGACTGAAGGATCTTATTTTACTTGGAGTTTTGACTCAGAAACACATGAAGTGATTCAAATATCTGTAAAGGGTGGTCCGCAGGGTTATGTTGACCACACCAATCCTGAACCTGGACAGTATACTGGGCCAGCTCATCATAAAGAAGATGATGATACTCATGACATTAGTCATATTATCTTCAAATTTGGCGAAAAACCGGTAGAAATAGAATTTACACTTATAATAGAAAAGATGATTTACGCTGAACCGAATGGTGGAGGATATAATGATTTAATGGCTCAGGAAGTTTGGGAAGATGCTTTTGTTGTCAGAGTTTGGGATACAGATGCAGACGGTGAGTTTGATCAGACTTATGGTAAAGATGAAATGGATCCGCTCACAGTAAACAACTCTATCACCATAACAGGTCTTAAAGAAGGAACTTATCAGATACAGGAGCTTATTGAAGAAACTGAAGGCTTTATCCTGATGGGTTACCTGCATGGTTCACACACTTACCTTCATGATGCTACTTTGTTTGGAGATCCATTTACAGTAACTTTTTACGAAGATGATGATAGTGACACCAAGTATGTGACAATTGTTAATCGTGAAGTTGATGAAGATATGGATACCATCCAGCTGGAAATTTTGAAAGAAATTGTGATGATTGACGGCGAAGATGAAATTGCTGTTGAAAACTATGAGGATGAGAGTTTTGAAATAATGATAGAAGATGCTGAGATGAATGAAGACAACGGAATGGATAGTTTTGCAGGTAATTACTTTATCACCACTGAAGATGGCGAATTACTCTCGCATCCATTCTGGGGAGAGCCAAACCTGGTGATGGAATACAACCTGTGGGAACTTCTGACAGAAGACCAGGAAGAAATGTTCCAGCTTTTGCGTTATGAAGTTCAGTATGTTTATGAAGCAGACGCAATTGAAGTTATTATTGAAGGCAATGTCGTATTAAATGAAGACGGCTCCCTCATGCTGGACATGGAAGGACCTTCAATGGACGGACCTTCAATGGACGGACATATTCTTCGAAAAGTGGTTGTAACTGTCGTAAATGAACTGCTTCCAGAACCGGAAACTGGATTAACCGTCCGCAAAGTAGTTATTGATCAAAACGGTAATATTCTTGATGATGATGAAGAGTTTGAGTTTGAGATCGAAATGATGATGGGAGAAGGATCCGAAACAGAAGGCCCATTCCCGGTAAGTCAGAATAGCCCATATAATTTCCCGGACTTTGATATGGGTGAATATATACTCACCGAGCGTGAGCCTGACGATGAAGACTATGAACTGGTAGGATACTTCATTGGAGAAGAAGTAGATTTGGATAAATTGGTGGAAGAGGATAGTCTGGAATTTGAATTCGGAACCGAAGCCATGACCATCTTTATTGTCAACGAGACGGATACTACTACACCTGTTCCGATCAATGGTGAAACGCCTACAGGCGGCACTACCAGAACCACCACCAGAACCGGCAGCGGACCACTACCTCCTGTAACTACTATTGAAGAAGTTCCAATTCCTCTGGCACCGCCACCAGTAGTGACACCACCAGTAGTGACACCACCGGAAGTGACACCACCGGAAGTCGTTCTTGACGAAGAAATACCTCTTGGAGTACCATCCTTACCGCAAACCGGCGAAGGCAACCCATTATACTTCTACCTGGCAGGCCTGCTGTTAGCCGGCACTGGATTCATTCTTCGCAAACGACTCTCATTATAGAAAAACAGACAAAAGCATTAAATACCCTTTAAGGGGTTAAGTGTTAACAAGAACGTTAGATAGCCAGAAAGGCCTGAGGCGGAGTTGCTGCCCCGGGTCTTTCTGCTTTTCCTGCTGCTTTTGTTAAAGCATTCTAAACCTCTGGCAGGGTTTTAATTCATCATTCATCATTACTAAAGTCATTATTAATTAAGCCATACATATGTCCTCGCTCCCTTTAGAATGTCATATCCTTGTAAATTGACTTTCCACCCCTAAAGAGGTATACATACCATATAGAGCTACTTCAAAAAAAAGACGAAACGATAATAAATATGGAAAAAAAGAG
>PXBU01000411.1 GCA_003566795.1 Puniceicoccaceae bacterium
CAGCTTGGGCAAACGACTGGCCCGCCTCGGATCTCCGAGGTTGGCGTTGGCAAATTCGGCTGTAATTTCGTAACCCCCTTTTCCCCGCCCTCCGGTCCGGCCACCGGCTCATTCAACGGCCTTCACGCCAAAAGCAAATTCCTAGCAGCTACAAGCCGCACCCGGCGATTTGAAGAAAGCACTGGGATTGATGCGCAAATACGCCGACCAAGGAGTGTCCTTCACCGACTGCCTCTCAGCGGTGCTCAGTGCTTCAGCGGTCAAACATAGCAGACATCCCTCTTGAGCCGAAAATTGATCATAAACCCCTGAATATGAACGTAATCCTGTCCCGACACGGTCAGGATCCGCGGTTCATTTCTCTCTTTAGCCGGATGAAACCCGCGCCGCGAAATACCCTGAACAGAACCTCCTCACCAAACCGCATCTTTTTCTGAAACAGTCGCAACTGAAAAAATGAATTTTCGCTTTGACTCCGCATTTGGAAACGGGCAATATTTTTTAAATATTGACCCAAAAATCACCGGGATGAGGGAACTCCGAAGCCTCATCGCCCCGCTCCAAAATACTCCAACCGCCGATAAACCCATGAAACGCAAAACCCACACCAAAAGGCTCCTGGCCGCCGTCTCTGTCGCGGGCCTCATTCTCAGCTCCACCGTCTCGCACGCGGATCCCATCTACACCTGGTTGGGCACCGTCGATGACGACTGGGAAAACGCCGACAACTGGGACGCCAGCGGCGTGCCGGTGGATTACGAACCCGACAGATCGGGCCTCAGCTTCGAAAACTCGAATCCAGACCGCATCGTCATCAATGCCACCAATTTTTCACCCACCACCAACGTACCACAGCTGAATCCTGGCCACGGCCCAGAAGGAACTCCCCTCCACTCGGCTGTAACTCCGACCGTGGATGTGCTCAACGGGCACGTCGCGTTCTCTCTCAACTCCGTCCGCCCCGGATCCGGACATACCGAACTCGACGATCACACCTTCACCACCATCGGTGACGGAGATGCGAGCAATGGACTCGCCTCTCTAACATACACCAACCCCGGCCAATTCAGGAGAGGTGGCAACTTCACCATGTCGGTTACGGTGAATAGTGACGGATCGTTCATATTCGG
Source organism: Puniceicoccaceae bacterium (assembly GCA_003566795.1). GTDB lineage: Bacteria > Verrucomicrobiota > Verrucomicrobiia > Opitutales > Coraliomargaritaceae > Coraliomargarita_B. Next base: position 1,131 of record PXBU01000411.1, read on the forward strand.
CTCGGGCAGCACGCTAGCCCGTACGGGTGCCTTGCAAGTGACCCTGGCAGGTGGATCCGCCATTTTCAACGGGACGGTCCAACCGCAGCATGGCAATAGCAATCCTGGGGATGGCACTTCGAATAATTGGTTTGATTTCACCGCCGTGGGCGCCTCCTTCACCGCCGCATTCGGATCGATTTTCGCAGATCTCAACTGGGTGAATTACTACATTGACGACGGAGATCCTGAGACCGGAGATTTTTTCCGCTCCTCCACCAACCTCGAACTTGAAGCCACAGACAACGGCGACGGCACATTCACGGTCGCCGTGGCGACGTCCGGCACCTCATTCCCGCTCACCATCACTCAAAACGCATCAACCCCCGGAACATTCGACTTCGAGTGGGACAGCCAGCCCGGCAAAGTCTACGACCTGCTCACCAGTACCGACCTCGCAGACCCGATTTCGGAATGGCCGATCTATGACGACGGCGTGACGGTTTACGAATCGATTCCCTCGGCGGGCGAAACGACCACGCTCACCGCTGTGCCCTCGACCGATCCACGCCGCTTTTTCGCCATGCGCGAAGCCGACGCGCCGCCGCCACCACCCTTGTTTGCCGTGGACTTCGAGGACGACAATGGCGGCTTCACCGCCAGCACCGACGAAGGCACCGCCTGGGAATGGGGCACGCCGGATTCCAGTGGCCCGGGAGGTAGCGTGGATGCCGGCAACGACGCCGATCCAGGGACGGGCAGGGCATGGGGCACCAATCTCGGCGCCTATGATGATGGCGCGGGCGATCCGGGCTTTTACGCCAATCCCACCACCAACAGCCGGCTGATTTCGCCCGACATCGACCTCACCGAAGTGGCCGCCGCCGAACTGACGTTCGCCCAAGCCATCGATCTCGATCAAAGCGACTCGGCGGTCGTGCGCATCTACGACGCCGCAACCGGTGATGAAATCGTCGGCGGGGATTTCCCGCTCACCGTCACCGACCCCGATGTCACTGCGGCACCATGGGAAGCCAGCGGCCCGCACGCGCTGCCGGTCGGCTCGACGATCCGCATCGAGTGGATTCTCAACGGCACCGGTGGTGCCTTGCAGGACTACACTGGCTGGTACATCGACGATGTGGCCGTCACCGAAACCACGCCCTGATGCCCAGCCCGGCTGCCTGAGCCCCAGCACGTAAGGCCAATCGTGAGAATAGGATTTGAATGAAGAATGCAGGAAGACAGGAAATAGAGCTCCGACAAGCATCAAAAGCGTGTCTTTTTCTGAAACAGTCAGATCTGAAATTTTGGATTTTCTTTTTGACATCGCAGCTGGCTCCGGGCCATTTCTTCGTCGATCAAACATCATTAGGAGAGGATCCAAATTCTCATCGCCACTTCAATTCAACCCACAAATAAACCTGATGAAAAACACCAACCACACCAAAAGCCTCCTCGCCGCCACTGCCGCGAGTCTCATCTTCAGCTCCACCGCCTCGCACTCAGCCGTCATCTACACTTGGCTGGGCACCGTCGATGACGACTGGGAAAACGCCGACAACTGGGACGCCAACGGCGTGCCGGTGACTGACACCTCAGCATCCGGTACTCTCGGCTTCGCGACCTTGGGAGACCGCGTCGTCATCAACTCCACCAACTTTGATCCTACCGACAACGTTCCAACGCTGCGTGCCGATCATAACGATGGACCAGCCTATACCCCGACCGTTGATGTGATCAACGGGAGCGTCGCCTTCGACACCAGCAACAGCCGCAGCACGAGCGGAGTCACGATCGGTGGGAACACCTCCGCCACCATTGGTGACGGAGATGTGAACACCGGCCTCGCCTCCCTCACCTATAACACCACTGGCGTAATTGTAAGAGACGGAAACTTCATCATGGCGATCACGGTAAATCGTGACGGATCGCTCAACTTCGGCGGTAATAACACGATGGGATGGGACGACAATAAGCGGTTGCATGTGACGCTGGCCGGGGGAGCCGCCAACTTCGACGGCTGGGTCCTTCCGAAGAGAAACAGCGTGGAGTCTGGAACCAGTTGGTTCGACTTCACTGAATTGGGTGCCTCCTTCACCGCCGAATTCGGAGGAGATGTTTTTACCGATCTCAGCTTTGTGAATGAGTTCATTGACGAAGGTGCATTTTTCCGGTCCACCTCATCACTGGCACTGGCAGCGGTCGACCACGGTGACGGCACCTTCACCGTCACCGCCATCCCCGAGCCCACCGCCGCCCTCCTCGGCGGCCTCGGTTTCCTGATGCTCCTCCGCCGCCGTCGCTAATTCAGCCACGTAGGCGCGATGGTGACATCGCGACCTCATCATCCTCCAACCTCAAGCGCCTCGCTCCCACCAGAGCGAGGCGCTTTTTCATGGGCGCATTCGACCATGCCCGCCCGCAGCCTAAAGGCGGAGGCGCGAGTATGGGGGAGGGGGGCGCGACTTCTCACCCAGCGATCCGCGATTTCATGCCGCAGGACGGGACGCGCAGACTTCCCCTCGGGGCTCCGGCAGGAACCTCCGGCCACATCGGCAAAGACCTCGCCAACCCCCTTTTCCCCGCCCTCCGGTCCGGCCACCGGCTCATTCAACGGCCTTCAACCCCCTTTTCCCCGCCCTCCGGTCCGGCCACCGGCTCATTCAACGGCCTTCACGCCAAAAGCAAATTCCTAGCAGCCATGAGAAAAATCCATCTGCTCGCCTCCCTTCTTTCGGCCTCCGTGCTGGCAACAGCCAATGGCAACGTCACCGGAATTTTTCACGACACCTTCGAGTCCGACACGGGTGTCTGGTTTAGC
>PXBU01000315.1 GCA_003566795.1 Puniceicoccaceae bacterium
CACAGCGACGATCACCACCTGCTGGAAGATGCTGGGGCGGATGCCTACAGTGATCTATTTGGTGAGCCTGCTCCTCATTGCCTGGACGGCAGGTGCCGTGTTCAACATCACCTTGGCGCAGGGTATGGAAAAATTTGCCCATCACCACTGCCCTGGTGGGCAGATAGTGCTCTGGAAGCACCTCTCAGCCGTTTTGTTGACGGGCTTGCTGCTGGTGAACTTCGCTCTCGCTCAAATGAAGAAGCGTAATGGCAAAGCGAAATCCTGCTGCAGCAGCTAGTGGAGGATCCAATAAGTTTTTTGCGAAAGCTACTGGGAGAGCGTGCCCTTGGTCGTCGGTACGGCATCGCCCAGGCGGGGATCGATCGAGGTGGCTGCATCCAGCGCCCGGGCAAAGCACTTAAAAATTGCCTCGGCAATGTGGTGCGGCTCCTCACCGTATTCCAGATTGATGTGCAGGTTGCAGCCCGCCTCGTTGGCAAAAGCTTGAAAAAACTCTTTGACCAAGCCGATGCTGAAGTCACGCACCATGGCATCCTTATAGGCCACGTTATATACAAAGGCCTGCCGGTTGGACAGATCCAGCGCGACACGGGCCAGTGCCTCATCCATCGGCAGCAGGAAAAAGCCGTAGCGGCGGATGCCCCGCTTCTCGCCAAGTGCCTGTTTCAGCGCTTGCCCCAGCACGATGCCGGTATCTTCCACCGTGTGGTGGTAATCCACCTCGATATCACCAGCAGCCTTTAGCTTGAGGTCAAACAGCCCATGCCGCGCCAGCAGCGTGAGCATGTGATCGAAAAAGGGAATGCCCGTGTCGATTTCGGAGACGCCAGTGCCATCAAGGTTCAGCTCCAGTCGGATCTGCGTCTCTTGGGTCTCGCGGGTTATTTGTGCGGTGCGTTGTCCAGCCATGATTGAATGCTTTGGATGAAGAGCTTCATTTGAGCGTCGGTTCCTATACTGACGCGAATAAAAGCGCAAGTTAAAGGATGATTCGGAAAATAGCGCACCAGAATGCGGCGCTCTTTAAGAAAACCGAAGAGCTCAGCCGCAACTTCGGCCCCGGTCGCGCCGCTGCTACTGAGGGGCTCGGTAAAAAGAAAGTTGGCCGCCGAGGGGTAGGTAAACCAACCGAGCTCATCAAGTTGCGCCCGGAGGGTCTCTCGGGTAGCGATCACTTTTTCCCGCTGGGCTTCGAAGTAGTCCACGTCCTCAAAAGCCGCCAGCGCGGCGGCTTGTGCGATGCGGTCGACATTATAGGCGTCGCGCACGCGGTCCAGCAGCGCGATTATCCCCTCATTGGCGAGGGCGTAGCCCACCCGCATACCTGCCAGCGCGTAGGACTTGGAGAAGGTGCGCACCACAATCAGGTTCTCGTATTCGCGCAGCAGCGGAATCGCCGTCTCACCGCCGAAGTCGACATAGGCCTCATCCACCACCAGCAAGCCGTCAATCGCCTGCAAGGCAGCCTCTATCTCGCTGCGGGAGAAGGCGACTCCGGTGGGCGCATTCGGGTTGGTCAGGAAAAAGACCTTGGCATCGGTTGCGGCCAGGGCTGCTACGTCGAGCTGCATGCTGCGATCGAAGGGCAGATCGATCAGAGGCTGGCCTGACATGCCACAAACCACTGGATAGAGGGAATAGCTCGGCACTGTATGGCCCGCACCGGGGGCGCTCACAAAACAGCGGGTAATCAGATCGAGCAGATTATCTGAACCGTTACCTAGGATCACATTGGCAGCTGAAAGACCGTAACGTCCGGCAATCGCCTGGCGCAACTGTAGGCTGCGCGGCTCCGGGTAGAGCCGCAGCTGATTCACCTCGCCGGCCAGCACCGCCGCCAACTTTGGCGTGGGTGGATACGGGTTTTCGTTGGTATTGAGCTTGGTCCACCCATCACCCTGCGGCTGTTCACCCGGTTCATAGGCATGTAGCTGCTGGATGTGCGACCGTGCGCGTTGAAAGGCGTCGAAAGTTTTTTTCATTTAAGGCAAATAGAGCAGCCTCCTTTATTCCGCAGGGTCGAGTCCGGGGAAAGGGAAAATGGATGACGGCACCCGGGCGGCATCCATTTTAGCGGTCAGCTTGGCAACCAGTTCCGGATGCTCGGCTGCCAGATCATTCGACTCCCCCAGATCCTTTTTCAAGTTGTAGAGCTCGACGGGACCGCGGCGGTCGTCACCGCGGTTGATGTCGTATTCCACCGCCTTCCAATCACCCATGCGGATGGCGCGGCGGCCGCCGCGTTCGCTGAGTTCCCAATAGAGATAGGTATGCGCCTCCTGCTCACCCTCGCCGGTAAGGGTGGGCAAAAATGAAATCCCCTGAATGTTCTCGGGCGGGCAAATAGCCGCGATCTCACAGGCAGTGGGCAGGAAGTCCCAAAAAGCAGATGGATGGTCGGTTCTGCTGCCAGGCTCAATTACGGCGGGCCACTGAGCTAGGAATGGAACACGGATACCGCCCTCGTATAAATCGCGCTTTAGGCCCCGCAGCGGACCGTTGGAATTGAGCATCTTCGGGTTATAGCCGCCTTCCGCGTGGCTCCCGTTATCTGAGGTGAAAATGAGCAGCGTATTATCCAACTGACCGGTGGCACGCAGCTTTTCAATGATAGCCCCAACCGAATCATCAATGCGGGTCATCAGCCCGGCGTAGGAGGTCTTTGGTTCCTCGACATGGGTATAGTGCGGCAGTGGGTCGGGCGCCGGCACAATGGGGTCGGGCTGCACAGCATCGCGAACCCGCGCCATCGAGTCTTCGGGCACATTGATCGCAGCGTGCGGGACCGGGAGCGAAAGGACCAAAAAGAACGGTGCCTCCTCCCCGGCCTTCCGCTCAATGTAAGCCAGTGTCTGATCCTTGTAAACGTCCAGATCGTAGTGGCTACCGTGGTGCAGATGGTTGTCCGGATATTTGATCTTTTCGGTGTTTTTATAGAAAAACTTCGGGTAGCGGTGATGCCCATCCACGTGATGGGTGGTGCCAAAGAAATACTCAAACCCATGATGGGCCAAAGTCTCGGGGGTCTGCGTGTTACCGGTCACACAGGATTTCCCAATCAGTGCGGTGTGGTAGCCGGCCCGCTGGAGCAAGGTCGCGACAGTCAGATCAGCCGGTAGCAGCTGGTGTGGCCCGTTACCACGTAGCGTGAGCCGCCCGGAATGCCGACCAGTCATGAGTGCGTCACGCGAGGGCGCACAAACGGTGTTACCCGCATAGTGGTCGGTAAAGAGCATGCCATTCTCCGCCAGGGAGTCGATCGCCGGGGTCTGAAAAAACTCCTGCCCATAGCTGGAAAGATCGCCATAGCCTAAATCATCGGCCAGAATAAAGACGATATTCGGCTTTTCAGCCAGGGCGAACGCACTGAACAAGGTATAAAGGAGGAGGCTCTTGGGATATCTCATAATCGATATAGAACAATGAAAATCATAATCTGCCGGTCAACGCTGCGCTGCATTTAACCGCTTGCGAAAAAAACATCGAAATTATTTTTCCTGCAAGACAGGTGTTAATCGGCTATGTTACAAGAATAATCCTAAAGGGGGGGCTTTTGAAAGCGAAGAAGAGAAAATCCAGGCGCAAGCAGAAGCAGCGGCAGAAAAAAAAGCCGCTGCGTTTTTTGTTCTATTGTCTTGTGATCGGCCTGCTGTTGGCAACGGCCTATCATCGGTTTGGCTTCGACCAGCTTTCATGGGAGGCGCACCCCGCACCGGCGGGGCGGGTGATCGAAAACACGCTGGAGTTGCAGATCGCCCTGGCCCGGCAAGGCTTTTCGCCCGGCTCGATCGATGGGGTCATGGGCAGCCAGACCCGGCAGGCGCTGGCGGCTTTTCAGGCGAGCCGGGGACTCCCCGCAACAGGCGAACTGGATGCGTCTTTGCAGGATTGGTTACGTATCAAAGAGCCGACGCATG
>PXBU01000056.1 GCA_003566795.1 Puniceicoccaceae bacterium
GAGGCGATTGCCATAACAGTCTCTTCGGCTGAGCCATATGTAAAAGTGGTTGATATGATGGAGCCTTGGTTGAAGGTCACCGGTGAATACTCTTTAGACAGCTTCTCGAACTCAGTGTACATCGAAGGGTTGGCCGTCGAGCTCTCTGTTTGGAAGGTATCTAAGGCCTGAGCTATGTTGAATGTCACATCCCTTTCTTGTACGGTGCTCTCAGCTCCTGAGGCTGTAATGGCTCCTGTATATATGCCTTGTGCGGTTACAAACATCGCGCCATGAGTGTTACGCAGGTCTCCCACCTCCACACCAGCTGGGGCCGATACGTATACGGGGTGTCTTCTATTGAAATCTATAACTTCCTGTACATCCGGAAAGGATGCGCTAGGTGCACCGTACTGCTCCATGATATAGGATTCATTTCCTGTCGGGATAAAGAGCGGTGTGGTGTTTCCGCGCGATGCCCTGATGGTTGTAAAACCTGAAAAGGCATTGCCTGAATCATTCAACTGAACCGCTGAAAAGTCCTGAGAAGTTATTTGCAAACGGTATGTTCTCATATGTGTTCCTCTATGCAATTATAATCTGAGAGGGAATTTGTGTGTCCTCTTCTTTTGCTGATAATTAGTGTCAAGCCTATCACAAGGTCATCCCTTTCAATCCGTGTAGTCCTTTACGCTGCTCGGGGAATATCTCAGTCTGTATCTGATAATGATACTTAAATATACCTCTACCCGGATACTCAACCTTCATAACTGCATCATATAGTGACTGGCTTTCCAATCCTCCTATGGTGAAAGATGTCTGAGGGTTGTTGGGGTCTATAGCTAACTCGTGCTTATCTATAGTAGAACCTCTATGTAGGTAAAATGTAATGAGAGAAGGGAACGTAGCTCCATCGTAATCCCAAGTGAAGATTGCCTCCGTACCCTGCACATCTAATTGAATATTAGTTAGACTTGCTGCATTATCTACAGGAGCAGGAGCTCCGGCTGTGTCTTCATCCAACTCAAACACCTCGTCTGCTATCTCTAGCCATCCCTCCCAGTCGGTCGGTAGAACTTCGTCGGGCACGTCGAAATTACGATTGTGGAAGTAGTGTATGACCTTCTCTGTCATATACACAGGAGTAGAAGCATCGGGCAGCCGCAACAGAGGTGTGTATACTTTGAAGGCGAATGATACCACACTCATCTTCTGCTGTTGCATCCATGAAGACATATTCTGCTCAGGGACGAGAGAAGCAGATTCTAAAAAATAGGTAGCTGGAATGTGGACTTTGGTGTCTGACGCGTAAATAAAATACTCGCCCCATACCGGCTTATTGGACCACCAAAAAATATTATCTAGGGCAATGGAGGCATCTCTTTCGGTTGCGAAGACAACACCACCTGTGAAGGTTCTCATCGCTTGGATGGCTTGACCTTCTACACCGGTGTTATCCTGTCCCCATCTAATCTTATGTATCTGAGAAGTGACCTGACGTCCTGCGGCTCTGTCATCATACTCCCATGCATCATCTCTATAGTAGGAGGCGAAGGGGAGCTGCAGGCTATCTAGCGAATTGCTCTGGGAGGCATCGGACAGCATCTCTCGACGACGAAGGAAGTTGTAATCAGGATGGGCCCACAGCACCCGTGACAATCTATCAGGGTCATGTGGAAAAAAGAGCTTGGCTATCAGTTCATCCGAATTAGCTCGGAGAGAGTAGAGCTGCTCTTGAGTCCCGTAAGGTAAATTAGTTTTCGGATAATAGAACTTGGTTGGCTGTAACATCTTTATTATTAGTTGTTTTTACAGCCAGCTCTCTAATAAAGGTTACAGCTTTCTCCAGCGTATCTTTGGACACATCAACCTTTTTCCATTCTGATGCATCATCCAAAACCATTTTCTCAAACCTGCTCATGAGCTCGAGCTTAGAAATCATACCCTCTCTACTGCCAGAGTATAACGAAGGGTCGATGTCGGAGAACTCCTGTTGCTTACTTATGTGGTCCCAAGATGATACTACCTTACGTATCAGCACATCATCTCCGTAATAATGATGAGCCTTGTCTATGCTGGGACATTGGGTGATTGTGTATACGGGGGTCGATAACGGGTCTGAGTCTAAATCAATCTCGGGAAGCTTCTCTCCATACTTCACGGAAATGAATGTGCATAGAGTTGGCATAACGTACTTGTGCCACTTAGAGCCATCATGTACCCAATAGTATCGTTGACCTTGCTCGTCTATTTTCTTGGCATACAGAGAGCCGAGATACACATCAGGGTCTGAATCCGATACATGTACATGACCCGCCAGAACCTTCTTGGCATGTATCTTACTATCTCTGCTCAGCTTCCTAAGGTCGACCGTGACTTCCTCGGGCACAAAGGAGGCTTTGTCGTGAGATACAAAGTGGTGAGCTATGCACAGGTCATACTCACACTTATCAGAATAGTCTATTCCCCACTTCTCCAGGGACGATGAATGTCCGTCTGGGATGTGCTTCAGGTCCACCAGTGAGTTGGTAGGAGCCTTGTAATAGGGTATGGCTAAGCAATTGAGATTTCCGGCCTTGAACACCGACGGGTACTCATAAAGAAGATACTGACGTTCGGGAGAGGATAAGGTGTCTATGTAAGCATAGGCTAGGTTTTGCCCTGTCCCAGATTCTGTCTTCTCTATGTCGTGGTTACCAACAACAACATGAACCTTGTGACACTTGAAGGCAGTGAGTAGCTGTAGAACAAGATGGTGGGAAGGGGGGGAGCTGCCGTACTTGTCTATCAAATCTCCTGCCAATATAACCTCATTTTCTTCTACATTGAGCTCGTGAGAACGTATCCAGTCTACCACATTCTTAGAAATGACTGCTTGCCATTTGGTCTCAGCGCTGAGGTGTGCATCCCCCAATACCCATACTTTAGACATTAACCGAAACCCCTCCAAAGCTAAAGCCTTTCACTGGGGCAGTGTCATCGGCTACTGCCCCAATGGCTTTCATGAGAGCATTGCGGAGTCTTTTATTGTTTGCGGATTGAGTTGTGTAGCGCATAAGTCGTTCGTATCCTGTATGCATATAATCAGTCAGCTTGAGATTGATACGATACTGGTCTCTGCCCTCTCTTAACTTCGTCTTAACCTTTGCAGTGAGGTTTTCATCCAGCCCTATTACAACGGGAAGAGTCTCTGCTAATTCACCCTTGCCGTACGTCATCACAAGGAATTCCAAGTCTTCCATACTGATGTCTCGTTTGCTAAGCACGGGTTCAATGTCATCACTTCTGTCACCCATGAGTGCCTTATACACCGCCACACTCTTCATGGTGGGAGGAAATCTGTATTCATTGACGAAAGATTCCTCGGTGTAGGGCTCATCATCACCGAACCAAATCATCTCGAAGTCGTCACGATGCAGACAGGCATACCAGTCGGAGTCATTGGCTATTGCGACAATCTTCCCCGTTGGTATTTTACCTTCTTCAGAATACAGCACCAGCGACTTGATGAGGTCATCAGCCTCACGTGTAGGCACCCTCACAACATAGGTATTAGGTGTCATACACTTGCTAGCATACAGCTGAACAAAGTCCACGGTCTTGTAGAACACATTGGACTTGTGTGTGCGTGAGCTCTTGTATTTCTCCGAGATGAACTTGCGTGCTGTGGTCTTGCTGGTTGCGTTGTCGAAGAGCAGGTAGGTGGGCTTCCCAAGAGACGCAAGCTTTTCAAAAAACTCAATCATGAGATAAGCCATGCGTGGGTAGATAGTACCATCGTCTTTCTTATTAGCCAGAACAGATTGTTCCAGTTTAGGCTCCTCCCCTTCTTGTCGCTTCTTTTTGAGTGCCGAGTGGTACATGAAATGAGCTACCGCGAACACATCCACGGCTATGGTGTTGCAGGAGGGCTTCACAAGATGC
>PXBU01000231.1 GCA_003566795.1 Puniceicoccaceae bacterium
CAGGATTCCTGATCGTAACTGGTTGCTTTACGGACCGAATCATCGAAAGCACCAGAGAATAAACCGGTCTGCTCATCGAATCCGAATCCTTCGTTAATCAGATGTGAAGCATTGGTGTAGGTTTCGACGTATTCCTTGTGATAAAGGTCGTTTTCGAGGATGTAATTGATCATTCCGCCCAGGTAAGCGGTGTTGGTACCGGGACGAATTGGGACATAAAGATCGGACACTGCAGCTGTCCTCGATACCCTGGGATCAACTACAATCAGTTTCGCACCCTTGTTTTCCCGGGCTTTTTCGATCCACTTCATGGATATGGGATGGTTTTCTGCAGTGTTTCCACCGATATTCATAAATACATCGGAGTGCTGGTAATCGTTCCAGTGGTTGGTCATGCACCCTCTTCCAAATGTGGCGCCGAGACCGGCGACCGTGGAAGAGTGTCAGAGACGGGCACAGTGATCGACATTGATCACGCCCATACTCCTGGCCATTTTGTGGAACAGATAGTTTTCTTCGTCGGTACAGAAGGCGCTGCCCAGCCAGCAAATCGAGTTGGTGCGGTTGACCGTCACCTGCTGACCATTAACAGTTTCTGTCTCGACCAGGGTCCGATCGCGGGTATCTTTAATTCTTTTCGCGATCTCCTCCAGGGCCCAGTCCCAGTCAACAGTTTCATAACTGCTTGCCCCCGGTGCCCGGTAGAGCACATGGGTTAAACGATTTGGATTGGGCTTTGGATTGCCTTTTTCATCATAAATATAAGATACATTGTAATGAGCGCTACCCTTGCTGCAGAGGGTGCCTTCATTGATGGGATGATCGGGATCGCCTTCTGCGTTGACAATCACCCCGTCTCTTACATTACAAATAATCCCGCAACCTACTCCGCAAAAAGTACAAACTGTGTGCAGTTCTTTTGTGTACTTGATCCGCAGCGGTTCGCTGGGAGACGCAGAGGCCTTACGCAGGCCAACACCGGTCAACGTAGCTGCAGCAGCGGTTGCACCGGCCAGTTTTAGAAAACTGCGCCGTGATAAATCCATAAGTAAATCCACCTCCTAGTCTTGTGCTTCAACTATCTCGTCTTTATTGACCCACTCCAAACAGGAACCCGGAGTGAAGCCTTCCCGCCTCGCCAGAAGATCATAATCCAGCGAGGCAAGATTGTGGATGGTTAAAACTACATCACCATCTGCATGAAACTTGCGTACATCAAAGATCTTATAGTACTGGCAGCATTTTTGGCAGTAATTGACCCGGACTTTTTCGTTGTCTTCAACAGTAAAATATCCGAGTTTTTCCATATCTGTGTTGTCACAGTACGGACATTTAATGCGGGTATGAAGCCACTGTGTGCCACAGGCCCAGCATTCCAGCTGCTTGGCCCCGTCTTCGGACCTGAGCAGGCCATAGTGCGGCTTTTCTCCGCATAACGGGCAATCCCCCCCTTCCCAAAGGTCTGTCCGCAAAACCTCGGATGTTGGCTGTAAATACTGCCGATAAAAAGAATATAACAAAAATGAAAAAAGAAACGTGGCCAGATCCTCTTCCAGTTCCGTTTCTTTAATCAGTAAATCCTGTAAATTGAAAACATCCTTCCTGCTCACTTCTTCCTGTGAATCGAGCAAGAACTGATCAAGATACTCATTGATTTCTTTTACGGTGGCTTTCAATTTTGGGTTAGCTTTAACAGTCGCTTTCCCAAAGCTTTTCAGCAACCCCACCACCTCTTTGGCTTTAAGGGGCGGGTTGAGGGTGAGAGACCTGCCGGCCCGGATCAAATCTTCAGCTTCGCCCTGATCATAAGCAGGCAGAGGAGTTAAGGGGTGTTCTTTAAAATATTCACAAGCGGCACTGCATATAGCACTGATAAAGGGTGAAGCATTACTAAAACCATCATACAATCGGTTACAGCGGGTTATTTCTTCCTGGCATTTTTCATAGAGCAACTTATCCAATTGACAATGCTCCTTATATTTGCTGTTATTTGTATTTCAATGAATTGACATAGCGTACAAATTAAACACACTTTTGTGAATAAATTAACTTGTTGCACTAAAATAAAATAAGTCCTATAGACTTTTCATTGACAGTATCACATAAATTTAATTGCATGTCAACATTTTCGAACACGATTTTCGAACACAATTTTTCTTTTTCATTAATCGATCCAGTTAAAGCGAGGCAGTAAAAATACAATCCTAAAGGAAATATTATTCGTACTATTGCCCGAAAAACTAATTACAGTTATAATTATTTTAAAAAGACCAAGCGCCTGTAGCTCAGGGGATAGAGCAACGGATTCCTAATCCGTGTGCCGCAGGTTCGATTCCTGCCAGGCGCACCATGAAATAAGGGGTTTTGGGACTGTCATATAGTTTCATGACCCTTTTTGTGTATCTTAAAGCTTAGCCTTTACCTTTTTATAATGCCATTGTTCAACATCTTTTGAAAATCATGTCTATTTATAGTAAAATAAAGTAAGCAATAAAATATGTATTATCATAATTTCAAAAAGAGGCGATTGAAATGAAAATGTTAGTTTGTACCGATGGCTCACAGCACAGCCAAAAAGCCCTGGCGAAAGCTTCCTTAATCGCCGAGGGTAATATAGTTGATAAAGTAGCCATTATTTATGTTTATGAAGAAAAATTGAATCTATCAGCCCTGCCTTTCGGCGAAGGATACTCCCCGACAGAAGCTGATATGGAACACTTTAAGATGCTTCTTGAAGAGCATAAAAAGGAAGGAAATAAGATTCTTGAGGAAGCATCAAAAATCTTTGAAGAGAAAAACATAAAAGCAGAGACGATTTTAGCAAAAGGGCATCCTGCTAAAACTATTTTAGAGGTTGCTTCAGATAAAGGCTTTGACATGATTGTTATAGGCAGCAGGGGATTGGGCGGCTGGAAAAAAAGAATCCTTGGCAGTGTCAGCATTGCTGTAGTTCAAGAAGCAAAAGATTGTGTTGTAGTCACGGTAAAGTAAAAGTGTTATTAGATTTATATCCATTAACAGGCTTCAATATAAGAATCTAATACTTAAGCTTTATGCTAAAAGCTTTTATTTGCGCTTGAGCATAAACATGTATAAAACCGCCAGCACAATCAAACTAACAGCAATAACCAGGCTAAATGTGCCCCCTGCTGAAATAAAGGCTATGAAATTTAGTACGGCAATAATGACCATTGCTGCAATAAGCATTTTGTTTAACATAATTATCCCTTCCTTTATCCTGCAATAGACCTATTATTATGCTTAATGAACCGGGCCCGCTAAAAAATACCGGCAAAGTATTGGCTCTATTCCTTATTCTTTTTATACTCCTAAAAAACCTTTTCATAACCAGCTTTTTTAAAAATTATGGAAGCCGGCAGTGGCATAAACTTTATCTTTGTTTATTGGAGAACCGAACAATTAGAAGGTGCGCAATCAACTATTTTTAAATACAAACTAAAAAGGGCCAGGCATCCTACCATTTCAGCTTGATCTATTTTATAATAAAGCCACTAAATGAGGTGAATTTTTGCGGGTAATAGCCGGTACCGCCAAAGGAATGAAACTAAAAGCACCGAAAGGCACTGCAGTCCGGCCAACAGCCGACCGGGTTAAGGAAGCCTTGTTCAGCATTATAGGCACCCTTATACAGGGGAAGGTCTTTGTAGATCTTTATGCAGGAAGCGGTGCGATCGGGATTGAAGCTTTAAGCCGGGGAGCAGGCTATTGCATTTTTATTGACCATAAGAAAGATAATATTGCCTTGATTAAAGAAAATCTGGAAAAAACCAGGCTGGCTGAAAAAGCCCGCTTGATTTTAAGCGATGCAGAAAAAGCAGTGGTCAAACTTGCCCGGGATGATTTTAAGGCGGGTATGATATACTTAGACCCGCCTTACAG
>PXBU01000024.1 GCA_003566795.1 Puniceicoccaceae bacterium
AACCCTACCCCAAAAATGAAAACGCTCTACAAATTAGATTTGCTCAATGCTGAAACCGGCGACGCCTTCCAGGAAGTTTTACTGGAGGCAGCCGAGGGCGCGGCCGCCGACTGGTCAGTGCAGTCCTACACGCTGCACGGCGGACTACAGGAGGGTGTGCAGGTAGTCGAGATCCATAACGGCAAGCTTCACTTCGCGGTTCTGCCCACGCGCGGGATGGGCATCTGGAAGGGTAGCTGTGGCGACATCTCACTGGGATGGGACTCGCCGGTCGAGGATCCCGTCCATCCGGCATTCATTAATCTGGAGGAGCGCGGCGGACTTGGCTGGCTCAAGGGCTTCAACGAGTGGTTCGTCCGCTGCGGCATCAACAGCATGGGCGCACCGGGCATGGATACCGTCACCGACTACAGCGGCAACGCCTTTGACGTGCCGCTTACGCTGCACGGAAAAATCGCCAACATTCCCGCCCGCATGGTATCGCTTGAAGTGACCGACAAAGCAATCATCCTGCGCGGCGAGGTCGATGAGAGCATGATGTTCGGGCCGGCGCTGCGGCTGAATACCGAGATCCGCACCGAGCTCGGCTCCGGCGCGATGACGATTACCGATACCGTCACCAACCTCGGCCACAATCCGCAGGAGCATGAGATGCTCTACCACATCAACTACGGGGAACCGCTGTTGGAAAAAGGTGCGCGCATCGTCGCCCCCTTCAAGCAGGTCGCCCCGCGTGATCCGCGTTCGGCCGAGGGCATCAAAACTTTTGACAAATACGGTGCGCCCCAGGCTGGCTTTGTCGAGCAAGCCTACCTCTACGAACTGGTAGGCAAACGCGGCAGCCGCGAGACCATGGTCATGCTGCGCAATGCCCGTGGCAACCAGGCCTCGGTCCTCCACTACTCGCTCCAAGACTTCCCCTGTTTCACCCAGTGGAAGAATACCGCGGCGCGGGCGGATGGCTATGTGACCGGGCTGGAACCCGCTACCAACTATCCCAATGCCCGCCGCTTTGAGCGGGAACAAGGGCGCGTCATCCAGCTCAAAGGCGGCGAGTCCCGCACCACTTCAATCACCATCGACACGCTCGACACCAAAAAGGCAGTCAGCGCAGTGGAGGCCGATATCCGAAAACTGCAAAAAACGGCCAAGGGCAAGGTGCACCCGCAACCGCTGAGCCACTTCTCGGGCTAGCGCACACGCCAGCTGACATCGCTTGATTCCGGAGCGTCGATCGCCAGCACCCACAGGCCTGCGCCCACCGGGTGCGACTCGAGGGTAGCGGTGCCCTGATCCACCTGGACCTGGGTCAAATCGCGTCCGTTACCCGCAACGACAATGCGGAAGGTTTCCCCACCGATCACCTTGGCCGTGCCCTGCAAGGACTGTTGCCCGGCATCCCAGTGCACGTCTTCCAGATCGACCCAGCCCTGCAGCAAGTGGCGGTCGGTGCTGAGGACTTGGGGCTGATCCACTGCCCGGCGGACCGAGATCATCGTGCAATGCCCCGGAGCCAGCTTATATTCCAGGTGCTCAGTGCCCTTTAGCTTGCCGAGGTAAGTATCGGTCCAGAACTCGTAGGCGTGATACGATCCATGCGGGTCCAGCCCAATGGCGTTATCGACGCGGTCACCACTCAACGCGGTGGAGATAAGGGCCTCTTCATCGCCGGTATTATAGAAGGAAACCTGCCGCCAATCCGGCGTCAGTTCCAGCTCATAGACCTGCGGATCAGTCACGCCGGTGAAGGCATCGAGTGGACGGGCGCTGATCGGCTCCACATAATTCGGAAAGCTGCGCGAGACGATATGGGTGATCTCGGGCGTAAAGAGTGAGTAGGAAGTCGCCAGATCGAGCCGACCGCTGGTCAGGAAATTCAGCGTGATCAGCGAGTGCAGCTCGGCCGGCTCCAAGTCGTGCACCGCCTTGGTATCGGAATAGTAATTAAATACCGTGCGGGCCTTATACCAGCGCAGACCACTGCGTGAGACCATCTCCGGCACAAACTGATTGGAATCGGCCCAGGTGCGCTGGGTATCGATCACGCCGGCGGTCAAGTCGAGACAGGGGCGACCGGACTCGCCGAGATTGCGCTCGTCGATCAGGGCGTCCTCCCCCATCGCCTCGCGCAGGAGCTGGAGGGCGCGCAAGTAGGCGGAGTTGGTGCTGGCATAGCGGTCGTCAAAGCCCCCTTCCGGTCGCCAGGCAGTGGCGGGATAGTCCACCTTCACCCCGCGGATGCCGGCCTCGCGGATGGCCGACCAGACCTTAAGAAAATGCTCGGAAAACTCTTTGTCGGTGTAATCGAAAGTCACATAAGGTTGGTGGTGCGAGTGCTTCCTCGGGTCATCTTCCCAGTTCGGCGCATGGCGGTCCACATCCGAGCCATCATTGAAAAGCATCCATTCCGGATGTGCGCGGACAAAGTCGTCCGAGGGCATACCCAGTTGCATGTAGATGTAGCCGAGCGCGTCCCGCGCTTCCAGATCGCGACAAAAATCGGCGAGCGTATCATGCGGTGG
Organism: Puniceicoccaceae bacterium; assembly: GCA_003566795.1. GTDB lineage: Bacteria > Verrucomicrobiota > Verrucomicrobiia > Opitutales > Coraliomargaritaceae > Coraliomargarita_B. Next base: position 2,523 of record PXBU01000024.1, read on the forward strand.
CACCAGGTGGCCGAATTTGCGGAAACGTTTGTCATCCCACCAGCCCTGTTGGGTATCGAGAAAATACTTGTCCGGCTCCAGGCGGTTCATCGGGGTGGTGTATTTGGTGATCCCGACCGCTTGGGCGTGCTCGGCCTCTTCCACCAGTTTCGCACTGTTGTTGATGTCCGGCAGTCGGCTGATGTTGCCCACACTCCAGCCACACAAGACTGGTGATTGGTGGACATTGGGGGAGGCATTGTTGACCGCGCGCAGAGCCAGGCCGTAGCGCTCCAGGGCCTCAAAGGGATCGCCGCCCGTCAGATCCAGATAAAACGTGTCCGGCGAGAGAAAGTCCGCATCGGCATCGATCAACACCCCGATCGGGTCCTCCGCCCACATGCGCAGTGAGCCGCCTTGCAATTCTGCCACCTTACCGTAAGCAGCCTGCCCCAGGCCACCCCAAATGATCGTGCGGCGCTCCCCACCCACTTTTCCCGTCAGCATCAAACTGTTGGATGAGATGCGGTCCAGCCCCGGCAAGACAAGCGTGGCGACTGCCCCGGCACTGCCGTTGAGCGTCAGCGGGTCTTGCCACTCGGCACCGCCGAACAGTTCCCCCCGCCCACTCAACACCTCAAAATTCTGCAAGCGCATACTGTAATAATTGGGCATGAGCATACCAAAGCCCATCACCAGCGCGGGATGATCCTCGTAAAGCGTGAAGGCAAAGAGGCGTTGCGGCGGATTCCCGCTCCTGAAATGCGTCGCGTAGCGAAAGAGCCCGTAATCGGTGAGCACTAAAACGACGCGCGTGCCCTCACCCATTGCATCCGTGACCTGCTCGACACGATGCACCAGCAACTTGGCACCCTTCTCCATTCCGACGGTAATTTCGGCCTCGGCCAGCAGGGGCTCACCCGTCCGGCTGTCGTGGATCGAGAAATGCCGCTCATCCAGATCAAAGTGGACTTGGATAAAGTCGTTCTTCAGCTCAGGCGGAACCAGAGCCTCGTGGCTGCGCGGTATGGCGACTTCCACCCGAGCATCCGCCGGAGCGGCGGCCAACGGTGCCGAGAGGGCAAACAACATGCCCCAGCCGACGGCGCACAAATGATGAAAAGACGAAGAGAATCGAGGAAGCGACATGGCGATTTAACAAGTTTGTTTTTAATGGAAAATTCCAGCATGTTTGATACTTTCTGAATTTGGGGGTCGTCAATAAGAACCCGCCAATAAAAAATCACCCGCCAAACAACTTGCATGGGGGCGGGTGCTGCCTTTTTATCGCTGGTTTTCGTGAAATCTGAACTGAAACAACGCTCTGGCTCCGTCCCCCGCCATGTCGCCATTATCATGGACGGCAATGGTCGCTGGGCGCA
>PXBU01000192.1 GCA_003566795.1 Puniceicoccaceae bacterium
CACGTGTCATGACAAACACTTACCGACAACTGACTCTCGATCAAAGATACCAGATACAAAGCGACAAAGCAGCTGGTTTCAGCCCGGCAGAAACTGCCGAGCGCATCGGCTGTCATCGGAGCACAGTTTACCGAGAGCTCGGTAGTGCAACGATTTTTGCGCACTTTCTCGGAGGCGGTGGTTTCAGTCTGATTCTTAGGCAACGGATTTCTGCTCTGCTTCGTGTTGTTTGAGTGCGTCCATGTTGAGGTAGCGACGCGTGCCCCATGCGGTGCCCGCGATATGTCGAAGCCTGGCGGCGCACAGCATCAGGGCTGATTCACCGTCAGGGAATGCGCCGACCACTTTTGTCCGTCGCCGGATCTCGCGCATGATCCGCTCAAGTGGATTATTGGTTCGGATCCGGCGCCAGTGTGTTTCAGGAAAGCTGTAGTAAGCCAGCGTCTCCTCGATGCTCGTCTCGACCAGCTCAGCCACCTTGCTCAACTTCATGTCCTTGAGCTTGGCGATGACCCGCTCAGCAGTCTCCAGAGCTGCAGAACGGTCTTCTACTGCATGGATGGCCTTGAGCATGGCCGCAACCTCCCGGCTCTTGCCGCGCGGCACCAGCGACAGGACATTGCGGTAGTAGTGGACCGTGCAGCGCTGCCAGCGCGCATCAGGGAAGTGTTCGCCCAAGCTCTCGACCAGGCCGCGACAGGCGTCGGAGATGACGAGTTTGACACCCTTCAGGCCGCGATCCTTCAAGTGCTTGAGAAAGGCGCTCCAGCCGGTTTTGTCTTCCTTCGCGCCTTCGCGGATACCCAGGATCGTCCGGAAGCCGTCCTGATCCACACCAATGGCGACCAGCACCGAGACGTGTCGGACTTCGCCGGCCCAGGTGCGTTTGAGGACCAGGCCATCGAGGTACACGTAGGTATGACTGCCCTCGATCGGCTCATTGCGCCAGGCCTCAATCCGCTTGTAGACCTTCTGGTTGAGCCGGCTGACCGTCCCAGCTGACACTCGGTTACCCCACAGCGCCTCGGTGATGTCCTCGACTCGGCGAACCGATACGCCAGCCAAATACATCTCCATCAAGGCCTCCTCAACTGAGGCCTCGCGTCGCCGGTACCGCTCAATGATCGCCGTCTCGAACGGCAGCTTTCTGAGCTTCGGCATCTTGACTTCGACTTCGCCGGCCTTGGTGTGCAGCTTGCGGCTATAGCGGCCCGCACGATATCCCCGGCGTTTGTCTGAGCGCTCGTAGCGTCCGGCATTACAGAGCTGGTCGGCCTCGGCATCAAGCAGGTTATTGATGGTCTCCTCGACCGTCCCGCGAACCACTCGGTCCAGGTGATTGTGGATCTGTGCTTCGTCGATTTGAACGATCTTGCTCCCGGATACGGTAGACTTTTCAGTCATGGCGGCGGTCTCCTTAGTTCTGGTTGCTTCGTCAAAAGCCAATTTACCAGAGCGGAACCACCGCCTCCTTTTTGCGCAACAAAAATCGGGACACGCATCATCTGCCCCGGCCCACATCCAAAAATTACCCAAGGTCTAACACGAGCCCGTGCCGGAATCCAACTCCTCAATAGTGATCGGATTGACCGGCCTGAAAATCGCCGTCTTGGTCATGTCCCGTCGCAAATCGAACAGGGTGAGACTTTCAGCCGGATCGATCGACTTGAGCGCAGCAAAATTGATTCGGGTGAACTCGTCTCGGGTCGCCATTACACTGAACAACGCTACGTCGACTTCTTGGCCGGATGCCGGATCAATCTGCGGAACAACCCCCGTCACCAGTCCTACCTGAACCGTGGGCAAGCGCGCGAATACTTCTCCCAGCACTCGTAAGGCCACGCCGTGGACATAGTCGCTGTAGATCTTGCGGCCACGCGTGACCGCCAATTTCTTCTTGAGGATTCTGAGCTGGTTGCCATGAACCGACCACTCCTCGCAGGGGAATGACTCGGCCTTCGGCAGTGATAGCTCAACCGCTATGGTTCTCGAGTCCTCACCCAGGTCGAAACCCACTTCCGTTTCCTGCGGCCACGGGATTCTGCCCAAATGGTCGGCCAGAACATCGGTCATGACTTCAAGGTCAGTGAAGACCCCTCGAAGCTCCCTTTCCTTGCGCGCCGATTCACCGGATAGGAAGGCCTCGCGAGCCGCTGTCCAATCGCCAAGTTCAGCCTCGTAACCTTGTTTCCGCACCAGATTTTCGGCCGCCAGCTGACGTTTCGCCGGCGGCCAGATCATTGTCCAAAGAGTGCCCTTCAAGTCCGGCGGTTGCACCGGCTTGTCGGCGTCGAACTCTCTCGGCACAAACACGGGCTTGATCGTTGGAGCCGGGGTGCCGAGGTGAACCTGTGTCAGGGAGAGAACTTCCTGGTTGTGCTTGGCACAGTGATCCTCAAGTACCGCTCTCAACTGGGCTTTCGCGGCTCTTTTGAGCTTGTCTTGCACGTCCTGCGGAATGGAGTCTCCGTTCTGATGGCTTAGCGAGACCTCACCGCTATCTTCAAGCCGTACAGTGACATTAAGCATCATGGTTTCACCGCTAGCGCCCGAGCCCCGGCGATTAGTTGCAGAGCTTGATGTGGAACGGCCCTTCTTGTTGAGCTTCTCCCTATACGCCAATCCCGTTCCAGGCAGACCGCCATGGCCGAAAATGCCGCTCGGTGTCGCGCTCATCCTGGCGCCCCTGACTCCGGCAGAAATCCCGATGCCGCTTTTGCTCGCAACCAGGTTAAGCCCGGGAGCGATCTTGACTCGACGCTGAAATCTGAACCCCATTCCTCGACTCCTCCTCTATTCGCTCCTCGGTTGGCGCCTTGGCGCGGCGCTGGATCACATCGCTGAAAGCCGCTGCAAGAATGCCAGTGGGCATTGCGATCAGCCCAATCCCCGCAATGGCAGTCACTCCCGCAAAAATCTTGCCGATCGGTGAAACAGGCGAGACGTCACCGTAGCCAACCGTCGTAAGCGTCGCAATGCTCCACCATAAAGCTCTGGGGATACTGCCAAAAGCCTCGGGCTGGATAGCACCCTCTACGACATATAGAACAGCACTGGACAGCAGCAAGACCAGCGCAGCGATACCTGCGGTAATGCCGAGCTCGAATTTTCTCGAGGCTATAGACTGAGACAGGAGGTCCCATGCTTGTGAGAAGCGCCCCAATCGAGCCACTCTTAGCAAACGGGCAAATTTGAAGATTCGCAAAAGTGCTGAGTTAAACGTTCCCCCAGTCAGCCAGAAAGGAACGATGGCAAGGAGATCGACGATTGACCAGATTTGGCGTGCATAGCGAAGCCGGCCCTGAAGACCACGATATCGAGGGTCCTCTCCGGCCGCATACACCCTGGCGATGTACTCAGCTGAGAATATCGTCAAGAGCCACGATTCTGCAATGGTAAAGAACTGCGGCGCCGCGCTGCGAACCAGCGGTTCCGACTCCAGGATGACGACCGCGACGGCAAACAGGATCAGGATCGAAACCAAGCGATTGGTCGGCGAAAGCCCCCGACCCTTCCGCGCAGTTGGCTCAAGCTGGTCGTAGAGGAGTTTTCGAACGCTCATGAGGCACCACAGAAGCAGGTTCTGGGCAACCGACGTGGTCGGTTCAATCCGCGATAGGCCGTCCTGGCAGCGTGCATCGACTCGCCCCTTGCGCGCCAGCCTGCAGTCTATCGCAAAGTAATCTTGGAGACAAAGGATTCACCCGCCGGAGCCCGTCGCCAGCAGGCTGGATGCGGCATTTAGGCGAAAACGGGACACACATTATTTCGATCTACAAGAAGCTGACCGAACGGCGCGATACGGCCGATGTGACCGAACTGCTGAAAGCACTGCACCGCATCGTCAACGAGGCCATCCGCACCC
>PXBU01000389.1 GCA_003566795.1 Puniceicoccaceae bacterium
CCGCGAGCGCACGGGACAGCTTGGGAACCTTCAGACCTCTTCGAACGTGCGCGGGTGCCGCAAGCTGCACCCCTACGGTCGATGATCCCGCCCACCACCGCCTACCGCCGCCGCTTCGGCAACCCCTTGGCATTATACACCGCCTTGGACTTGCGTTGCTTCTTCGACTTGGACTTGGCGGCTCCAGTCGAGCCACCGCCAAACTGGCCGCTCTGCAAGGTCTCGATCTGGTCGCGGATCATGGCGGCTTTCTCAAACTCGAGCTTGCGGGCGGCCTCCAGCATCTCCTCTTCCATCTCGGCGATGACCAGGGCCACGTCGCGGTCGTCTGACTCCGCCACCACGAGAGCGGGATCGTCCTCTCGCTGATAGCCCCGGCCGGGTGCATGCAGGCTCCCATCGATGCTCCGCTTCACACCTTGCGGCGTGATGCCGTGCGCTTTATTGTAGGCGAGCTGCTTCTCGCGGCGGTATTGCGTGGTCGCCAGCGTCTTTTCAATCGAGCCGGTAATGATATCAGCATAGAGCAGCACGCGTCCTTTCTCGTGGCGGGCCGCCCGACCGGCCGTCTGAATCAAGCTGGTCGCGCTGCGGAGAAAGCCCTCTTTGTCCGCGTCGAGGATTGCCACCAGTGCGACCTCGGGTAGGTCCAAACCTTCCCGCAGCAGATTCACGCCGATCAGCACATCGAAATCGCCCAAGCGCAAACGCCGCAGGATCTCGACCCGCTCGATCGCATCAATATCGGAATGCAGATACTCCACCTTCAGTCCAGCCTCGCGGACGAAGTCGGCCAGATCCTCCGACATGCGCTTGGTCAGCGTAGTCGCCAGCGTGCGCTCGCCCGCCTCAGCAGCCTTGCGCACCTCGCCGATAAAGTCCTCTACCTGGCCCTTGATCGGACGGATCTCCATCGCCGGATCAACCAGCCCGGTCGGGCGGATCACTTGCTCGGCAATCGCCTGCGAAACATCAAATTCATGCTGCGATGGCGTGGCCGAGACGTAAATCGTCTGCCCGGTGATGGCCTCGAACTCCTCTAGCTTCTGCGGCCGGTTATCTAGCGCCGAAGGCAGGCGGAAGCCATACTCCACCAACCGCTCCTTGCGCGCGCGGTCCCCATTATACATCGCACGCACCTGCGGCAAGGTGGCGTGGCTCTCGTCTATAAAAAGGAGAAAATCGTCCGAAAAGAAATCGATCAGGCAGAAGGGCCGGTCGCCGGGTTGGCGACCGGAAAGATAGCGGGAGTAGTTCTCGATCCCCGTGCAAAAGCCCATCTCCTGCAATAACTCGATATCATACTCGGTGCGCATCCGGATGCGCTGCGCCTCGATCAGCTTGTTCTGCGATTCAAACCAGGCCACGCGCTCCTCCAGCTCGGCGCGGATACCCGCCACCGCGCTCTCGATCTTGTCCTTCGGTGTCACGTATTGGGTGGCCGGATACAAGTTGAACATTTCCAGCTGTGCCCCCATCTCCCCCGTCAGCGGGTCCAGTTCGCGGATCGTCTCGATTTCGTCGCCCCAAAACTCGACCCGAATCGCGCTCTCCATGTAGGCCGGGTAGATGTCCACCACATCGCCGCGCACCCGGAATGTGCCGTTGCGGAAATCGACATCGTTACGGTTATAGAGCGAGCCCACCAGCTGCTCCAGAAAACTGTCGCGGGCGATCTCCATCCCCGGTACCAGCGCAATCATCATGGTTTTGAAATCCTCCGGCGACCCCAAGCCGTAAATGCAGGAGACACTGGCCACCACAATCACGTCGCGCCGACTGAGCAAGGACGACGAAGCCGAGATGCGGAGCCGCTCGATCTCCTCGTTAATCGACGAGTCCTTCTCAATGTAGGTATCCGTCTGCGGGATATAGGCCTCCGGCTGGTAGTAGTCGTAGTAGCTGACGAAATACTCCACCGCATTCTCCGGGAAGAAGGCCTTGAACTCCGAGTAGAGCTGCGCCGCCAGCGTCTTGTTGTGCGAGATCACCAGTGCCGGCCGCTGCAAGTCCTGGATCACATTCGCCATGGTAAAGGTCTTACCCGACCCCGTCACCCCGAGCAGCGTCTGGTAGCGATGGTCCGCCCGTAACGAATCCGTCAGCACCCGAATCGCCTCCGGTTGGTCGCCCTGCGGGCTGTAATCACTCTTTAATTTGAAATCCACCCCGAGAGACAAACCCGACTGTTCCAAAAGCTCAAGTCCAAGGACCCAAACAAACCATGCTTTCAGAATTTCAGCCGCTCACCACCTTAAGAAAAAACTCGACCTAACCGCTCTTTCCAATCATACCTAACCTGTCGCCATTTCCGAGATGTATTCACTCCCGACAGACATTAAAGGCCCCCTCGATTCCGCACCGGCTAACTGCGCCAAGAATACCGGAGATCCCGCTCACGTCGTAGGCATAGGCCTACGATTCACCGCATCCGCAGGTCGTAACCGTCCGACCGCTACGACGCAGGCAAGTCCCACAAAAATACAGCTACGACGCCAAGCCACCGCTAAACCCGCCATTACGTCCCGCACCCCTACGACCACCTGTCATCGCAAGCATAACCCGCACCTACGATTCACCGCTCCAACCATACCCAGCACCACCAGAGCAGGGGAATACCAACGTAACCTAAACCTACGACACCACCGTCAGCATGCATACACAACAAGCACCGAACCCTCGCAATCAAAGGTTTACGAAACTTATAGCATGCTCGCCCAGCGCACAAACAGCCAAGCAAGCCACTACGACGCCGGGTGTGTCTCTTTCCGAATAACAGATTACGGCTTCAGATATTATGATCCCGTGACGGGACGTTGGCCATCCAGGGATCCGATTGAGGAAGTAGGTGGATTAAATCTGTATGGATTCTCAGAGAATAATGCCCTAAATTATTGGGATGTCTTGGGACTTTGTAGAGACTGCAAGGCAGAATACAACTCGTGTATCGACAAGGTAGAAGCAGATAGAGCTGCTGCTCTGCAAGCCATTGACGACGGGATCAAAGAGGTTTGGGATAATTACGATGCAGCAGTCAATTTCGCTGCAGAGGCTGCGTGCGACAACCTTTCAGGGATGAAATATGTCGGGTGCATGATTGCGACCAAAGCAAGTGTGTCGGCAATCTTGCTTCCTCCTGCAGTTGCTGCAATTCATGCGTTACATCAGCACAAGCTACAGGTCTCCAAAGATGCGATGAATGGACTGAAGGATTGCTTGTTAGACCTTACGGATTGCGTGAAAGAGAATAAAAATGCTAAGGACAAAAATGGGTGTCCCTGTAATGCGAATTAGTCATGTTATTCAAGAAAGCTCTTCTGTTTCTATTCTCATCGTTTGTTTGCGCATTACTAACGGTTAAGCTGTATCATCCGCTTTTCGATTTGCTGTTCTCGCTACTGCGCATGCAGCTTTTTGAGCACGAAGCCTATGAGATGTCTGGAGGGTATGTCAAAATGGTCGAAATACTAGGATTGTCTACGGTAGTATACGCATCTTGTCTCTTTATAGCTACACTGTTACTTTTCGTTTTTTCAATTATCTACTTCCGTAAGTGTTACCGTTCAAGTTGAGGACTAAAAAGGGGCCGCAGATATTTGATTTTCCGCTATTCGTATCAACCAAACAACTACGCAACAGGCTTCCACAAGTCCAGCTTCCAAGTGACCGACCCCGACCGTCCCGCCGCCGCGCGAACCCGATTTGCAGCATGTGGCCGGTTCCTCGCCCAACGGAGTCTTATGTCCAGTTCCCGCTTCACGGGCGGCTCGCAGTCGGTGACTGCTCAGACAACCGCCCTGCGGGAGCCTTGACATAAGATCCGTTGGGCGCTCCACCGGCAAGCGTGCGGGTTCGCGCGGCGGC
>PXBU01000109.1 GCA_003566795.1 Puniceicoccaceae bacterium
CATGATGAGGAAGGTACTCACCGACGTCGCGCGCGACACCCATGCCCCTCCCGGCACCAAGCACGCACTCACCGAGCGGACCATCACCGGCATCCGCGACTGCCTGAGCCTGATCTCCGCCCGCGAACAGGAACTCGCCGAGGCGCTGGGCGCCGACCGGAACCTCCGGCCACGGTACGCCGACGAGCCGCGCAAGAACACGGTCGTGCCGATCAATATCGATGGGTTGAAGAAGAAGCCGAAGCCGGAGTGAGTCAGGTTTTTGCGTCGCCCGGCTGGCGAACGCGGCTGTAGGAGACCAGCCCCTGGCCGAGGGGTTTTCCGGCAGCGGATCGGCGAGAGCGCTCGCCTCCTGCGGGGCGGCTTTGGTGCGGGACCGGGTGCAATCTCAGAGCAATGATGCGAAAGCGGAACGTGGCCTCATGCTGGTCGACGCGCCTCGGGTCAGGGACAGCCCTGTCGGGGCTCTACATCTTTGCGTTGTTCTCCGCCTTCTCCACTTCGGGCTCGGCTCTCGGGATGGTCCTGATCCTGGCGGGAACCGCATTTGTTTTGCCTCGTTTTTGGGGCGATGTGCGCTACGAACCCGTATTCTGGCTATCGGCATTGCTGGTTCTTTTCATTCTGGTGCGGTCCTTTCTGGCGCTGCAGGAATTTCCCGAACTCGGTGACGCCAAGAACCCCCATTGGAAAGACTTTGTTCGCGCAACGCCGTTGTTTGCGATTCCGTTGGCCTGGTGGCTGAACGAACGCCCGCAGCATCTCACGCCGATCATCGTAACGGCGATTGCCAGCGTCTTTCTTGGCATCGTCTATGCCGGAAACTGGGGCTTGATCCTGGGGGGGCATCATTTCGAGCGTGGGGTCTGGGGCTATAATCCGAATTTTCTGGGCCTGGTCTCCGGGGCCGCGATTCTGGTCATCGGCTCCTGGATTCTCTTGTCACCCCGGGAAAGTCATGCGCTTTCGCGCTGGATTCTGGCGGCTATTCCCCTGGGGTTGCTGGCTCTTCTTCTTTTTGTTTCACAATCGCGTTCTGCATGGTTTGGATTTCTGCTTGGATTGCTCAGTCTAAACATATGGGCGGTTGCAAACTGGAGGGTCAATAATCTTGGGTGGATGAGGTCCAGCCAATTGATGATCGGGTTTCTTTCTGTTTTTGTTTTGGTAGTCTTCTTGAGCGGTGTCTGGGGTTTGGCTCTTGGACGTCTGCTCGAAGATTGGGGTGTTGTGGCGCTTTTCCTGCGTGGCGATGCTGGTGCTGCGGCTATGGAGGGTGGGGCGATAGGGTGGCGCATCGAGATGTGGCTGGTCGGTTGGGATGCGTTTAGGGAGCGACCCTGGTTTGGTTGGGGACCCGGGGCCAGTGAAGTGATTCCTGGCGCGCAATCGATGGAAACGAAGCTGGCACACTTCCATAACCTCTATTTGGAAGTTTTGGTGGGTCTGGGGGTTATTGGTTTCATGCTCGCGCTCGCTATCATGGTGCTTGTCGTGGCTGCGGCCGTACGCGCGACACGGCTGCAGCTGTTGTCGCCTGTCGCCGCGGGCGCTCTGATGGCCGTGACGGTTCTTGCAGCGATTGCATTGCTTTTCATGATCAGAATCGGTCAGACGGAAGGCCGCGCATTCTTGCGAATGATTGAGATGCTCTTCCTGCTCGCGCTGTTTCGGGTTTCCGCATGGCGCCGTGACTGTTCAGTCGGTGATCCTGCCGTGGGATCGTTGCCACTCTCCCGCTCGGCTCGCCACGGAACCTAGTTCCGACGGGCTTCCAGGTCGTCGAAGCGCAACAGAAGATTGCGCCGGGTTCTTGCCACCAGCGCATATCCGAACTCGTGCCTCAAACGGTGCACGATTCGCGTCTCGTCATGCGTGTGTTCGATGACGACGCTCTTTGGCCACAGGCTTTGTGGGGCCTGGTCAAAAAAACAGCCCAAAACCCTGTCCTCATGGCCCTCGATGTCGATCTTCATTGCGCGGATCGACCGGATGTCGTATTCGTCGCATAGCTGTTGCAGGGTCGTGACCGGTACCGGGATGCCGCTGTTTCCGGTGTCCAGTGCGTTCTCGCCGCTTTGCCGGTGGGCCAGGTTCAGAGTGCCGATGCCCGCGTAGTCACTTAATGCCCGGGTGGCCAACTCGATGTCGATGCCGTTACTGCGGGCGTTGAATTGCATACGCTCAGCGAGTGCCGGCGCGGGCTCGATGGAGATGACGCGGGTGGACGGGCCGGTACGATGGCCGACATGCAGACTGTAAAGGCCGATGTTGCCGCCGATGTCGACGAAACAGCCGCCGTCGGCGAGTTCGTCACATAGCCAGTCGATCTCCTCTACGTCGTAGAACTGCGGTTCGAACAGTTGACGAAGTTCGCAGTAATTGCCGCTGGTCCGAAGGCGGAGCTTGAGGCCCTTGATGGTGACGTCGAACTGGCGCACCGGGCCGTTCTTGAGCGGCGCGCGTAGCAGCTTGTTCAGGGCGCGCGCTCCGGGCACGGCGGGCGGCAGGTTCTGACACAAGGCGATCACGATGGCGGCAATGCCCTTCGGCGTGAAATGGCCGAACGGGAGATCGGGATGCAGCTGGGCGTCCGCCGTCATGCGCGGAGCAGCTCCAGATAGCGTTGCGCGGCGCCATGTTCAGCAATCGCATAGCCCTCGGTCAACAAGTCGCTGATTCCGCGCGAGGTGCGCGTGATGCCCCGGCGGGTGATATCGAGTCGCATGGCCTTGTTCGTCGCCATCCGCTCGGCGCTGCGGTAGCCGCGAGGGTGATCGAGATGAATCACGATGGCGTCATAGCGCACGGACACCGGCTTGACGCCCAGATTGATCAGCCTTACGCCGAACTCTCTGTCCAGGCCGCCGTAGTGCATGTCCTCGTTGAATCCGTTGACGGCCAGCACGTCCTGCATCCATGCGGAGGCGTTTGATCCCTTGAAATTGCACTTGGTCGGGACGAGGCGATTGAGCCAGGGAGCCAGGCCGGGTGGAGCATTCAGCTTCCATTTTTTGCTCGAGCGCGGAAGACCGTGCGCCATAAGCCATGTGCGGTCGAAACAGCGGCCTGACTCGATATCATCCTGGCCAATGATCTCGCTGGTCCTCATCGGCAGCTTGTAATAGCTGCCGGAGAGATAGCAGCCGCGTTGGGCACGGGCGGCATGGACGCCCAGGAAGTCGGCTTGTGGAATGCAGTCGCCATCGCTGAACACCAGGTAGTCGTGGCGGGCATGCAGGATGGCCTTGTTGAGAATGCGGCATTTCTGAAAGCCACGGTCCTCCTGCCAGACATGCTGAATTTCCAGATCCAGCTCGTTGCGCATTCGGTCGATGAGTTCCGCCGTTTCGGGCTTGGACCCGTCGTCCGCAATCACGAGCTCGAAGTCTCTGTAACGCTGTGCGGCGTACCCCCAAAGGACCTTCTCCAGCCATGCTGCCGAATTGTAGGTGGTGAGGATGACCGAAATGTTCATCGCGGGGACCTTCGGGTGGCAATCCAGTCGCGGTTTCGTGCCAGGTGCGCTTGGATTATCGGGAGACGCCCTCGGAAACTGTGCCGAGGCGGCCAATGATATACCAGCCTTCCCGATGACGCGCCGCCCAACGCCATGATTGACCGTGTTTGGTGTTGCTCTCAGAATGCCGGGGTAAGCCAGATGCGTCACAATCGCTCAGCGCCGAACCGCGGTGGATTCCAGCCCTGCACAACATGACCAAGAGATTTGTCATCACCGGCTGTGGTCGTTCCGGCACGACTTTCAGTGCGGAACTCCTGACCCGCCTGGGATGCCCCTGCGTGCATGAGCAGTATTTCGGGGTGAAAAAG
>PXBU01000076.1 GCA_003566795.1 Puniceicoccaceae bacterium
ATTGTCCGGCCGCGGCGGCTGGGGAGCGGGATCCCGAGGGCTCAGGAAGGGAAATCGGTCGGAAAGGGGTGTTCCGGTCGATGAAGGGGCGTCAGACGGTCAATTCTCGCGTTCAAGGGGTGAAAAGGGCTCTTCACGGAATTGTGTACTTCTGAGTTGAAAAAGTGACTGGCTGACTTTTTCTTCTATTTGGCGGGCGGAGACCGTGTAAGCAGGTCGGGTAAGGGTATCCGTTATGCCGAGCTCGGCATAACGGATATTATGCCGAGTACCGGATTATGCCGAGTAGTTGGCTGACGGCCTTGTAATTGGGCGGTTTTGCGCTGATTTACTCGGCATAATCAGAGGCTTTTGAGAAAGGCCAGGAGCGCGTCATCAGGTTGGAAACGCTGCACACTGCCCTTTGGTGCGGCGGTCTTGGCAAGTATCTTCTCCTTCATCGCCAGATCGGCCTCGACATAGATGTGCACCGTTTCCAAGTTCTCATGTCCAAGCCAGAGGGCGATGGTTGCGGGGTCAGCTCCTGCATGCAGAAGGTTCATGGCGGCAGTGTGCCGAAGTACGTGCGGGGAGATCTTCTTCTTTTTCAGTGAAGGGCATTGCAGCCGTGCGACTTCGGTGTGCTTCGCCAGAATATACTGCACGCCATCGGCGCTGATCTGCGCGCCTTTATGGTTAGGAAAGAGCGGGGCCGATGATGGGTTGCCCTGTTCTTTCAGCCATTCCTTGAGAACGGTGGCAACTGATCGGGTCAGGGGTGTACAGCGCATTTTGCGTCCCTTACCCAGGCATCGCAGGTGTGCGCCGGTTCCAAGTGTGACATCGCGGCCACAAAGGCCAGATAATTCGGAAACCCGCAGTCCGGTTTGAATCGCAACCAGGAACAGAGCGTAGTCTCTGCGGCCAGACCAAGTGTGGCGATCGGGGGCGTCGATAATGGCGTTGGTTTCCTCCTCGGTCAAGTACTCAATCAGGGTGCGTTTATACTTTTTGCTGGGCATGGCCAGCACCCGCTGTACGAGCGAGCTATGCTCGGGCAACTGGTAGGCCGCATAGCGGAAGAACGACCGAATAGCGGCAAGTCGTGCGTTTCGACTGCGAGCCCCGTTGTGACGTGCGTGCTCAAGATGATCCAGAAAGTTTCCAATGAACGAGCTGTCCAGATCATCCAGCGTCAATGCTGACGGGGGCTTATCCAGATGCTCCTGAGCGTAGGCAAACAGCAAACGGAACGTATCGCGGTAGGCCGCGATGGTATGGGGACTGACGTTGCGTTGCGCCATCAGCCTGTCGGTGAAAAATGTCTGTAACAGGGCCGGGAAGTTGCATCCGATTTTCATGATAAATCTCCTAATAAATGTTCCAAACGAGTGTTGACGGCACCCAGCAGTTCCGGGACAGCGGTGAGATACCAGTACGTGTCGCTCACCTTGGCATGTCCGAGGTAGGCCGACAGAAGTGGCAGCCGCTGTTCCGGATCGATACCGGCGCGATGCCAATCCGTAAGTGTTCGGACGGCAAAGGTGTGCCGTAAATCGTGCATGCGAGGGCCGCGACGATCGGCAGGCGTGCGTAGTCCGATGGATCGGGATATGTGTATAAAGGCGCGACGGACCACGGAGGCCTCCAGTCTCGTACCGCGGTTCGACACGAAAAAACGGTCCGTCGCTCGAACGGGCACAAGCTTATCGCGAACCCGTGCATAGGCGCGCAAGGACTCCCGCGTGGAGTGATGAACAGGCAGGATGCGTGTCTTGTTGAACTTGCTTTGCCGTACGGTGAGCAGACCCTGCCGGAGGTCTACATCGGGATCCTTTAGAGCGATGGCCTCACCGACTCGCATTCCCGTCACAGCCAATAGCCCCAACAGCGTGCCATACGTGCTCGGTCGAAGGCCATCACGAGGTTCCAATACAGCCGCCTCCTGAACCATCCTCAGAATCTGTACGTCAGAATAGATGTAAGGCTGTGCTCGTCTCGTTCGACCAGGCAACAGGTCTTGTGGCGGGATCTGCGTGCGAGGATCTCTTGCGCTCAGATAGCGGGCAAAGTCTCGAACCATTCCAAGCCGCTTCGCTCGATGGGCCTGTGAGGCGTGCCGGGGTTGCTGCGCCCACTCCAGTGCCAGACTGGTGGTTACGAACTCGGCGGCTCGGGCTTGCATAAAGACAACAAACGTGCGCAGCGTACATTCGTGTGTTGTGAGCTTGAAACCCAACCCCCTGCGCAGGGCCAGGTAAGCATTCATTTCATTGAGTAGTAGGTTCATGATCTATCTCCTGGCCAAGGCCGAGCAAGCGCGCGTAGGCCGCTAATGTCCGCCTTGGCGTATATGGCTGTGGTGTTTGGACTCTTATGGTGCAGGATCTGGCCAATCTCGGTCAGGGTGGCTCCGTTCTGGAGCATGTGGGTGGCCAGGCTATGACGAAACAGGTGGGCTCCTTTGCTTGGCGGATCAAGCCCTGCCCGCGACAGCGCCCGGCGTACGATCGCCCCCAGCGACGCAGAATTGGCCAGTCCGCGATAGGGAGCTCGTATGCGCAGAAACACACGGCGGGAACCGCAAGGTCGCCTGACGTTTTCCAGGTACGCGGCCACCGCCTTGCCCACCTCCTGGGACAGTGGGAAGCATTTTCGCTGCTGGCCCTTTCCGCACACACGAATCTCTCCCGTCTCCCATCGGATATCCTCCAGCTCCATGGACACAATCTCGCCGGCACGCAGCCCCAGACGGGCGAGCAGCATAAGAATCGCGTAATCCCGTTGACCTACGTCCGAACGGCGATCACAAGATGCAAGCGTCCGTTCGATGGCGTCGGAGGCGAGCCACTTGGGCGGTTCGCTCAAACGCCACCCCGCCACCTTTGGAAGGTGTTCGGCCAGAGGCGCGGCGAGTTGTCCGCGCAGATAGAGGAACCGCAGAAAACTGCGCAGTGCAGTGAGAATCAACTGCATGCGTTTCGGGCAACAGGAACGGACACGGCGCAAGACAAACTCATGGATATCGACGGCGCAGAGTTTTGCCAGATCGCTGGATCCTGACGCGCACCGCTCGTCCATGAACAGGCGGGCGACGGGGACATAGTTCTTCAGCGTCGCTTCTGACAGCGCACGTTCCTGGCGCAGGTACGTGGCAAAACCCTGCGCGATTCGTTCCAGTATCCCGACTTCCGGTTGCACCGGCATCGAAGCGATGCCCAGCCGACGTAGGTGCACCAGCAAGACGCGCAACGCGGCGGCCTCGCCAGCCCGCCTTCCCGCATGAGCGCACTGCATCCGACAAAACTCGCCAATGGTCTTCTCCGATGCATCCCTGGCACGTTGTCCATGGCGATCCATCCAACGACCGAATCGCTGTACGGCCGCGACTGCGGAGCGTACCGTCCGTCGCTTATAGCCCTCGTCATCTAGTTGCGCGACAAATTCGTCAATGTAGGCACCAAATAGTCCTGTACGATGACGGGCTATGACCTTGCAAAGCGTAAAGAAATCCTCCAACATGTCCTCTCCCTCCTTCTGTGGCGTTATTGCCACTGGGAGAAGGCACGAGTATTATGCCGAGTAAGTCGAGTCAATATGTGGAGAACATCGTGGATTAGCGGGAAGAAAACACACTATTATGCGGACGTAAGCCAACTACTCGGCATAATCCGGTGCTCGGCATAATATCCGTTATGCCGAGCTCGGCATAACGGATACACTTACCCGACCCGCTTACACGCCACCCTTACGCGGATACCCTTACCCGACCTGCTTACACGGTCTCCGTCCGCCAAAAAGAAGAAAACTCCAGCCAGTCACTTCCCTGCCTGCGCAAATACGGAGATGCG
>PXBU01000068.1 GCA_003566795.1 Puniceicoccaceae bacterium
GACGAGCTACACGGGAAGTTCCTGCAGAGTATGCAGGAATTGAACTTGCCCCATGTGCCATTGACCGGGCCGCCGACCGCCCGCTTCGGCGAGGCCGTGCAAGCGATTGATGGCCTGTTAATCATGCGTGCCCAGGAAGACAACCTTGCGGAGGAGTGGCTCGCAGCCGAAGATCAGGATGCTTATGGAAAGCTTTGAGGCCTTCGACGTCGTGCTCGTGCCCTTCCCCTTTACTGATCGTAGCACGACCAAACGGCGGCCCGCGCTGGTGCTGTCGAACGCCGACTACTCTCAGGATACGGGCCAAATAATTTGCGCCATGATCACGACTGCAAGGCGTTCAAGCTGGCGAAGCGATGTACCAGTTCGTGATCTATCCGAGGCGGGCCTGCCCGTGCCGTCGAAAGTAAGAATGAAGGTGTTTACCCTTGATAGCCGCATTGTGCTCCGGCGGCTGGGTCGGCTCAGTAAGCACGACGACCGCGCGGTTGCGCGGGTGCGCGCGGCTATTTTTATCTGATGGCCGACAAAAAAACTAAAATTTGAAAGTTGTGTATAGCTTCGAATCTTGCACTGCTTTACCCCATGCAAGTCCACGCCCGTATCTCCAAAGAATGGCGCCGCCGAATGTTGCT
Source organism: Puniceicoccaceae bacterium (assembly GCA_003566795.1). Taxonomy (GTDB): domain Bacteria; phylum Verrucomicrobiota; class Verrucomicrobiia; order Opitutales; family Coraliomargaritaceae; genus Coraliomargarita_B. Next base: position 636 of record PXBU01000068.1, read on the forward strand.
CATGTTTGCCATGTTGTTCGGCGTGTCCTGTTGGTTCCTGACTGATGGCTACATCATCTGGCCGAACGAGGCCGAACGCTACGAAGCTTACGCCGAGATCCGCGACGAGATGATCGAATCGGGCCGCGCAGAGGACGAGGAAAGCGTCGAGTTGCGCGTCGCCTGGCAACGCCACGCACGCGAGGCGGATATCAGCCCCAAAGTGCCCAAGGAGCGCACCGAGAAGGCGATTCGCGAACAGGTCGTGATCGGCTGGTTTTTGATGGGGGTTTCGCTGCTCTTCGCGGCCTGGATTGCGTGGAACCACCGCCGGAGTGTTCGCGCGGAGGGTGAGATCATCATCGGAGCCTCGGGGCAGCGCGTCGCGCTGGACTCGATTATCGCCACCGACCGGAAAAAGTGGAAAAACAAGGGCATTGCCTACGCCATTTACGAAGAAAACGGGAAGCAGAAACGCCTCTGCCTGGACGACCACAAGTTTGCCGGTGCTGAGGAAATCCTACTGGAGGCCGAACGACGCATCAAGGCGCGAGCCGGTGAGCCAGAGAGCGAGCAGGCAGAAGGGGAAGAAGCCGAGCACGAAGAGGCGAAATCGTAGGGATTCCGCTTGCGGATATCCAGTGTCAGCGGTGCCATAGAAAAGCCCCGACGGGATGTGACCGCAAGAAGTCTCGCTGCCATCGCCTCAACGGCGATGGTGCCATTCGCAAGCGAAGGCACCACGGAGTGCGAGACCAGACCCCACAAAAAAGCCCCTACGGTAAACCGCGGGGCTTTTGTCAAATGTAATGGCCTCTGACCTCTGTCTTCCGGCCTACTCGAAGCTGTGGGCGCCGAGCTTACGCTCGACCTTCTCCATGCGGAGCTTGACCAGATCAGGCACGCCATTGACATAAGGCACCTTCACTTCGCCCTCGATGAGCGGCAGAGCATATTTGTAGAAGTTGTAGTTCATGCTCACGCCGTCTTCGTTGATCCAACTCTCCGGCAGCTTCTTGACGCCGTTGGCGATCTCCGCGAGCGGCGCAAGGCCCGTCTCGCAAGCATAGCCATCGCCCTCAGTGCGAAGCAGTGTGACCATCTTATCGGTCTCTCCATTGACTGCAGCCCGCACAGCCGCCTGCCCGGCAAGATAAGCTTCGTCATTGTCGGCCTGGGAGGAGCAATGGACGGCGGCACGCTGTGCCATGCCCAGTTTGACCGAGCGGGCTTTGACCTGGAGGCCCTCCTCGACCAATCCGCGCAGGAATTCGCCGGCGCCACCTAGTTGCGAATGACCAAAGGCATCGGCCCCGGCGCTGTCAGTCGAGATAAAGTTGCCATCGGCATCGACGAGCCCCTCCCCGACGACGACGACACAGTACTTCTCTTTTTGCAGCACGTGCTGCACGTCGGCGATGAACTTTTCCGGTGAGAAAGCCACCTCCGGCAGATAGATCAGATGCGGGGCCGCATTCGGCTCATCCCGGCGCTTGGCGAGGGCGGCACCAGCGGCGATCCAGCCGGCACTACGGCCCATCACTTCGATGATCTGCACCAGGTCGTGCTGCCCCATACCAGCATTATCGGCGGCGATTTCTTTAACCGTGGTTGCGATATATTTGATCACGCTACCGTAGCCGGGCGTATGGTCGGTGGTGACGAGGTCGTTATCGATCGTTTTGGGAATCCCGATAACGCGCAGTTCGTAGCCGCGCTCCTGGGCGAGCTTGGAAATTTTATCGGCGGTATCCTGCGAGTCATTGCCCCCGGCGTAGAAGAAGTAGCGGATATTATGCGCTTCGAAGACTTCAAGAACCCGGTCAAAATCGGCCTGTTTTTTGAGCTTGTAGCGGCAGGTTCCCAAAGCTGCGCCGGGCGTGTAGCGGAGGCCGCGAATCGTTTGCTGCGACTCCGCAGCCAGGTCGATAATCTGCTCATTCAGGATGCCGAGCACGCCGTTGAGCCCGCCGTAGATCTCCTCGATGCACTCATGGTTGAGTGCTTCAGCGACCACGCCGGATAGGCTGGCATTAATTACAGATGTAGGGCCGCCGGACTGGGCGACAATGCAGTTTCCTTCAAGTTGTTCTGACATAGGCTGTAGGTGTTAAATTAATTTGATAGTGGTGTTTGTGTGTCGCTTGCTGTTTCCGAAAGCAATACTTAAAGAATGGCACCAGGCTCGTAACTACTGGCAGAGGGGAAACTTTTTACCTCTTCGCGGACCGCGTCGCAAAATTGTGCCACTTGATCGATCGCCATACCCGTCATGGCCTGGGCATCGGCAACGACACCAGCCAGCCGTTCTGCGGAAAGCCCCAGCCGACCATCAGCGGCCAGACGATCCACCAGATCATTCTTCAAAATGACGCCGGAGCGCAGGTCGCGGACCGTGGCCACGGCATGCTCCTTGATCGCTTCGTGCGCTTCCTCGCGGCCCGCACCAGCCTTCACCGCCTCCATCAGAACTGTGGTAGTGGCCAGGAAAGGCCCGTAGCGTTGGTTCTCCTGCTCAATCACCGCCGGGTAGACCTCCATTTGTTTGAGGATGGTGATGAACGTGTCGAGCAAACCATCAATGGCAAAAAAGCTGTCGGGTAAAAAGACCCGGCGCACGACCGAACAGGAGACGTCGCCCTCATTCCACTGATCACCCGAGAGCTCGCTCGCCATCGTGAGATGCCCCTTGAGAATGGCCGCAAAGCCATTCAGCCGCTCGCAGCTGCGGCTGTTCATCTTGTGCGGCATCGCGGAGGAGCCTACCTGCCCCTTGGCAAAGCCCTCGCTCGCTAATTCATGCCCCGCCATGATGCGCAGCGTTTTGGCGAAACTGGATGGCCCCGAGGCCAGGCGCACAAACACCGAGACCACCTCAAAATCGAGGCCGCGCGGATACACCTGCCCGACATTCGCCAAGGAGGCACCCACACCCAAGTGATCCAGAATGCGCTCTTCGAGTTGCTCGACTTTTGCGTGATCGCCGTCGAAGAGCGTCAGCAAATCCATCTGCGTGCCGACCGGCCCTTTCAGGCCGCGCACCGGATAGTTGTTAATAATCCGGTCGAGCTCGCGGGCCGCACACAGCAAATCCTCCCCGAACATGGCCAGGCGCTTACCGAAAGTCGTCGGCTGGGCGGGCACGTTGTGGGTGCGGGCGGTAATGACCAACTCCTTCCACTCCTCGGCACGGTCGGCCAGCTTGAGCAGCGCGGCCAGCACTTTAGTGCGGAGAACCTCCATCCCGCGCAGGATCTGCAGCTGCTCTACGTTTTCTGTCAAATCACGACTGGTCAGCCCTTTATGAATGTGCTCATAGCCAGCCAAATCGCAGAACTCCTCGATCCGCGCCTTTACATCGTGGCGGGTGACGGCCTCACGCGCATTGATCGAATCGAGGTTGATCTGCCCCTTGACCCGCTCATAGGCCTCAATCGCCCCCTCCGGGATGTTCAAGCCGAGGTCCTTTTGCGCGCGCAAGACGGCAATCCAGTAGTCGCGTTCGAGCGCGACCCGCCCCTCCGCGCTCCAGACGGCTCGCATCGATTCGGAGGCATAACGTGTAGCTAAAATATTTGGGATACTTTCCATGGTTCTTGTTATTAGGGAAAAGCGAGAGAGTACACTTCTTCGCGCATCAGGCCATAAAAAACCGAAAAAATGAATTTTCTCCGGAATGATTCCAAGCACGCGGAGCATAGCGGCAACGCGAAAGGCAAATGCCGACCCGGAGCCAAAGTGCCCGCAACCGCTTAACCTGCCCACACGAGCACGGTGCCAGCGGAAACCGCGTTTGCCGCCTCCCGAAAACTTGCAATTTCCGTCACTTCCTCCCAAACCTCATCGGATGCAATTCAGCAAATACCACGCACTCGGTAACGACTACCTCGTTCTTGATCCTAAAAACGGCGCACTGCCGGATGCAGCCAGCATCGTCCGCATCTGCCACCGTAATTTCGGCCTCGGCTCGGATGGCATCCTCTATGGCCCACTCGATACGGACAAAGCCGAATTCGGCTTGCGCATCCTCAACCCAGATGGCTCCGAAGCCGAGAAGAGCGGGAACGGCCTGCGTATCTTTGCCCGCTACCTTTATGATGCTGGTCTGGTCAAGAATGATGCCTTTACCGTCGATACTCCGGGCGGTCTAGTAACCTGCAAGATCGCCGATGGTGCGGAATCGATCACGGTGGATATGGGCCAGGTCAGCTTCGGCATGGACCACATCCCAGTCGACGGCCCGGAGCAGAGCGACCACAATATCGGGCAAGAACTCGAAATCAATGGCTCTCGCTACACCGTCTACGTTGCCGACATTGGCAACCCCCACTGCGTGGTGCCGCTGCCAGAAATCAGCAAGGAGCTGGCATGCCAGGACGGCGCCACCCTCGAGGTGCACCCCCTCTTCCCCAACCGCACCAACGTGCAATTTCTCAAGGTAATCGACCGCAACAACATCCAGATTGAGATCTGGGAGCGCGGCGCCGGCTACACCCTCGCCTCCGGCTCCAGTAGTAGTGCCTCGGCCGCACTTGCCCACCGCATCGGACTCTGCGACCGCAACATCACCGTGCACATGCCGGGGGGCAAAATCGGCATCGAAATCGGCGATGACTACGCCGTCCGCATGAGTGGTCCGGCGACGCGCGTCGCGAGCATGGAGTTCGACGAGGAAGCCTTACAGTTCTCGGTCTGATCGACCGGGGAGGGCCCGCTCGGGCCGCGCACGCGCAATCGGCACCGCTCCTGCTCACCTGGGGAGGGCCCGGCTCCGTCCGGGCCGCGCACGTGCAATCAGCACCGCTCCTGCCTGCGCGGTCCAGACGGAGCTGGACCCTCCCAATGCAAATCGCCTGCGGTGATGACAAAACCCCGCCAGACTCGGCAACTCAAACCGTCCGCGAATACCGACCCTCGACCGCAGGCTCGAGATAGGCATCGAAGCACATCGCCAGATTGCGGATGAAGAGGCGTCCGCGCTCGGTCACCTTGAGTCCGGTTGCCGTCAACTCGACGAGCCCATCCTCAGCGGGCTCTTCCATCTGCGCCAAGGCATCCGCGAAGTGACGCTTAAAATCGATACCCCACTTCGCCGACATCGCACCAAAATCCAGTGCCAGGTCGCACATCAGGCGCATGATCACATCCGCCCGCAACTTGTCCTCATCCGTCAACTCGTAGCCCTTGGCAATCGGCAGCTGCCCCCGTTGCAGGCAGGCCCGGTAGCTCACTAGATCCTTAACATTCTGCCGGTAGCTGTCCGCCCCCTGCGAGATACTGGAGATCCCGAAGCCGCAGATCTCAACTCCGGCCCGCGTGCTGTAGCCCTGAAAGTTGCGCTGGAGGCTGCCCTCGCGCTGCGCGACCACCAACTCGTCATCCGGTAGCGCGAAGTGATCCATCCCGATATAGACATAGCCCGCCGCAGTCAGCCGCTCGATGCAGAGTTTCAGCAGTTGCAACTTCGTCCGCGCATCGGGGAGTCCCGCCTTCTCGAGAATTTTCTGGGCCGGCCGCATCCAGGGCACATGCGCGTAGTTAAATACCGCAAAACGATCCGGCGCGAGTTCCAACACCTGGTCGAGCGTGCGATCAAACGTCTCCGGCGTCTGCAAGGGCAGCCCATAGATCAGATCGACATTCACCGAGTCGAAGCCGTTGGCCCGCAGCGTCTCCATCGCCGCCACATTCATCGCCTGCGGCTGCTCGCGGTGAATCACCTTTTGCACCTCGGGGTTGCTGTCCTGCACGCCGAAGGACGCCCGGGTCAGCCCCATCCGGGCAAAAGCCTCCACGTGCGCCGGGCTCAGGCGACGCGGATCCAGCTCGACGGATTTCTCCGCATCCGCAGCAAATTTGAAATGCCGGTCGATCAGCGCCGCCAGGCGATCTATCTGCTCCGGTCCGAAGAAGTTCGGCGTGCCCCCGCCAAAGTGCAGCTGCACCGCTTCCCGCCCGGATGGATGATGCTGCGCAAACAAGGCCAGCTCTTTTTCGAGCAAATCGAGATAATCAGTCGCCTGATTCCGGTCCAGAGTCGGGATCATGTGGCAGCCACAAAACCAGCACAGCGTCTCGCAAAACGGGAGATGGAAATACAGCGAGAGCGGTGCGTCCCCCGTCTCCACCGAACGCAGCAACGGCACCGGATCGGCATACTCCCGAAAGTGGTTGGCCGGCGGGTAGCTGGTATAGCGCGGCCCCGGTCGGTTATACTTCTCAATGAGCCGCAAGTACTGTTCGGTGATTTGCATGGGAGCAAAGAAATCCAGTTCGCCCCTTCTGTCTACGATTATCCGCGAATAGGCTGCGAGCGGCGTGCCTCAGTAAGCAACCAAGGTAGGGGGAGCCTGGTAGGGCAACGTAAAGACAATGCGTGCTCCGCCCTCGGGCGGGCTTTCGGCATGAATGCGGCCGCCATGCAGTTGGATAATGTGTTTGACGATACTGAGGCCGAGGCCCGTGCCACCCCGCTCGCGGGAGCGGCCCTTGTCCACCCGGTAGAAACGTCCAAAAATGTGAGGCAGGTCTTTTGTCGGGATGCCGGGGCCGTCGTCACTGACGGAGGTGACGACCAGACTGGCCTCGGTATCAAGTTCGACCTTGATCACCAGGCGGGTAAAATCCGGGGCATAGCGGAAAACATTCTCCATCAGGTTATCCAGCACCTGGTGGATGCGGTAGTGGTCGAAAGCGAAGTCCCCCACCCGCTGGTCGAAATCCAGCACCAGGTTCTGCCGGGCGGGATCCAGCCGGGAGCGGTAGTTTTCCATGCACTCCTCCAGCAACGGGCGGAGCGACTGCACCAGCGGTTCGAGCTGGTCGGCCTTGGACTCGAGACGGGAGAGCGTCAGCAGATCCTCCACCAGCAGATTGAGGCGCTCAGCGTTGCTGACGATTTTCCCCAGAAAGCGGATGCGGGCCTCCGGGGTGATTGTGGCATCGTCCTCCGCCAGGGTTTCCGCAAAACCCTTGATGATCGTCAGCGGCGTGCGGAGCTCGTGGGAGACGTTGGCGACAAAATCCCGGCGCATTTCTTCGAGGTATTTGAGCTGCGTGATATCGTGCAGCACCAGTAAGGTAGCGGGGCCGCGCACCCCGTTCGTGCTGCGCACGGCGGCGCAGGAAGCCTCAAACCAGAGAGTGTGACCCTCCTGTTCGAGCTGGATCTGCCGCGGCTCCGCATCCTCGTGCTCCTGGGGGGCATCCATTAGTTCCAGCAGGGAGAGCGAGCGCATAATCCCGTCGATGCGCAGCCCCTTGAGCGACTGCCCCTGGCGGAAAAGACGCTCGGCCGCGCGATTGGCAAACTGCACCCTTCGCTCCTGATCAAAAACGATGACAACTTCCTGCACGGCCCGCAGCATCGCGTCGGCCTGACGGGAATAAACCGCAGTCTGCGACTCGTGGTGTCTCCGCCAGTCGATGGCCTCATTCAACTCGCGCACCAGGCCAGCAGCACCGAGTGCTTTAAGCGTCTTCTGCGACTCGCGCGGCAGGAAACGACGGTTCGAGCGTGCCGCCAGTTCCAGCTCGCGCACCAGCCGCCGCAAATGAAGCAGCCGCCGCCCCAACAAGAGAGCGGCGATAAGCGCAACGATAAAGCAGAGCCAGAGCATGGGGGAGAGTTGGTGGTTGGGAGTTGTTTGTTGCGGGGGAAATATTAAACTTTAGGCCACAGCGTGGCCACCCGAGCCGCGGACAATCCCACAGTCCCGCAAGTTGAGCAACCATGTTGATCAACCATGCCCACTAAATATCGACCGCGCGGTAGCCGACGCCACGGACGGTCTCGATTAAGTGCGCGTAGGGACCCAGCTTCTCCCTAACGCGACGGACGTGAGTATCGACCGTGCGGGTCTCGATGTCGGTATCATAATGCCAGACATTGACCAGCAAGTGCTCGCGTGACTGCACCCTCCCCTTGCGCTCCATCAAGAGCTTGAGCAGGCGAAACTCCGTGGCAGTCAGACTCACCTCCGCACCGTCCACCGTCAGTTGGTGTAGCTCCTCGTCGATGACCACACCCGCGATTTCGACCCGCGGCTGGGACTTGGAGCTCGGTTCGCGCTGGCTCCGCCCGAGAATATTGCCAACTCTAAGCAATAACTCTTTGGTATTGAACGGTTTAGAAATATAATCGTCCGCCCCGGTTTCCAGCCCCTTGACCCGGTCTTCCGCCTCACCCTTGGCAGTGAGAAAGATGATGGGGATCTCTTTCATCGTCGGATCCGCGCGAGCGATCCGGCAGAGCTGTAAACCATTGAGCTCAGGCATCATGATGTCCAGGATCATGAGGTCCGGCTCAAAGCCGCGTGCTTTGGTAATGAACTCCAGCGGGTCATTCAATACTTCGACCAAATAACCTTCCTGCGCGAGTTTGTATTCCAGCAACTCGGTGACATCCGGCTCATCATCAAGAACCAGGATACGCTTTATTTTATTGGGCATGCTCATGACGCAATCGGGTTGTTTATCCATATCCAGCGCGGGCGCCAGTCGAAAGATTTCAATGCTTATACTCGGCCTCAAATAGCGAAGATGCCGCGATGCCCGTCAACGCTATATCATCGTCCAATGTGACGAATGCGCTAGATTTTACCTGCCCGACACCCCGGCGTGACTTTGTTGTAACAATTCGCCCTCCCCTACCCCCGGCTGTTCGCTTGGAGGTGGACCATCAGGATACTGATATCCGCCGGATTGACACCGCTGATGCGCCCTGCCTGGCCGAGGGTGCGCGGAGCGATCTCTTTCAGCTTCTGGGCGCTTTCGTTGCGTAATCCCTTGACCGCACCGAAGTCGAAACCCTCCGGAATGCGAATTTTATCGATGTGGCGCATCTTCTCAATCTGTTTCTGCTCCCGTTCCAAATATCCCTTAAACACCACGCGGTAGTGGACCTCGTCGCGCACCTCCCGCGACTCTGCCCGCAGTGCCGCCGGGAAGTCCTGTTGCGAACGGGAGCGGCGCAAATGTAGCGCGTAGGGCTCCCCCTCTAAGCGCTCTGTTTCCAGTCGCCCCTCCCACTTTGTCACCGCGTCCGCCTTAGCTTTAATTCGCTTAATTCTCTCCAATTCAACTAGTTGTAATTTTTCTGCGTGATGAATCAGCCGTAGTTCCGCGCTCGGGTGGTTAAACAACAGCCGGTGTTCCGCCCGGCTGGAAAACATGCGATAGGGCTCGTTTGTGCCCTTGGTGACCAGGTCATCAATCAGCACGCCCAGGTAGGCCTCGTGGCGCGCCAAGACCAGCGGCTCCCCTCCCCTCACCTTTTGCACCGCATTCACACCTGCGACCAAGCCCTGCCCGGCGGCCTCCTCGTAGCCACTGGTGCCGTTGATCTGGCCCGCAAAAAAGAGATTCTCCACCCGCTTGGATTCCAAGCTGGGAAATAACTGGGTGGGTGGCGCGAAATCATACTCCACCGCATAAGCCGGACGCAGCATGTGCACACGCTCCAGCCCGTCGATGCTGCGCAGCATCTCCAACTGCACGTCAAACGGCAGACTGGTGGACAGGCCGTTGATATACCACTCATCGGTATGACGCCCCTCCGGTTCCAGGAAAAGCATATGCCGCTCCTTATCCGCAAAGCGCACAAACTTATCCTCGATACTGGGGCAATAACGCGGACCGGTGCCCTCGATCACCCCCGAATACATCGCCGAGCGGTGCAGATTCTCGGTCACCACCCGCTGAGTAGCCTCGCTGGTGTAGGTCATCCAGCACGAGACCTGGTTCTCCCCCGGCAGCCAACCCATTTTCGCCTGACCATAATGTTCCACGTGGAACAATTCCCGCCGCAGTGCCTCACGGGCATCCGGTTGTTCCACGTGGAACAATTCGCCCAAGCCTCGGGTGTCGTAGAAGGCAAAGAGCGTCGGATCAGGGTCGCCGCGCTGCTCCTCGAGATGGGTAAAATCGATGCTACTGCCGAGGATGCGGGCAGGCGTGCCGGTCTTGAGTCGCTCCAACTCGATGCCCGCCTCCAAAAACGACCCGGAGAGACCCTTGGCGGAAAAATCACCCATCCGTCCGCCTTCATTCTTGTTTTGGCCGACGTGCATCAAGCCGCGCAAGAAGGTGCCGGTGGTGACCACGACAGCCTTCGCGTAGAAATCAACCTCCAGATTGGTCTTGATGCCGACCACTTTGTCCCCGTCGAAGATCAGGCCCTGCACCATGGCTTGGAAGACGTCGAGATTCTGCTGCAGCTCGATCACATGCTTCATGCGATATTGGTAGGCCTTCTTATCGCACTGTGCGCGGGGCGCTTGCACCGCAGGGCCCTTGGAAGCATTCAGCAGCCGAAACTGGATCCCGCTGGTGTCGGTATTAATTGCCATCTCGCCGCCGAGTGCGTCGATCTCACGCACCATGTGTCCCTTGGCCTGACCACCGATGGCGGGATTGCAGCTCATTTGAGCGATGGTGTCGAGATTACCGGTCAGCAGCAGGGTGTCCGCACCCAGACGCGCGGCGGCCAGCGCCGCCTCACAACCGGCGTGCCCGGCCCCGCAGACGATCACATCGTAGGGCTGATCTTTACCAAATTTGAGTCCGCCACTCATTTTCCAATACAAAATTGCTGAAACAGGCTATCCAACATGCGCTCGTTGTCGACCTTGCCCACGACCTTACCAATCGATTCGACCGCCTCGCGCAAATCCGCCGCGACCAGCTCCGAAAGTTCCGCTTGCCGTAATTTCTCTGATGCAAGGTTCAGGTGCTCAACAGCTTCCGAAAGCGCGCTCGCATGGCGGGCATTGACCATCACGCCGCCCATCTGCGGCGAGGAGATTCCCGTCTCAATTACTTGCAGCCACGCCTCGCGCATGGCGGCGATCCCTTCACGCTGGAGCAGCGAGAGCCGGACATGGGGACAGTCCGGCAGCACCTCCGCCATCGAGCGTGAGCCCGGCAGGTCGGTTTTATTCTCCACCACCAGGGTATTGTCGGGTCGCATCCGCTCCAGCAAAGCCGGAGGTAGGGTGGGGGAGGGCGCCGCGCTGTCGAGCACCAGCAGGAAATTATCGGCCGTCTCGGACTGCTCGATGGTGTGGTGGATGCCGATCTGCTCGATTGCGTCACCCGCCTCGTGCAAGCCTGCTGTATCCAGAATTTCGATACGCCATGGACCGAGCATGATAAAGGCGGAAACGTAATCACGGGTGGTGCCCGGCAGCTCGCTGACAATGGACCTCTCCGAGCCTACCAGCGCGTTGATCAGGCTACTCTTGCCCACGTTGGGCTCGCCCACGATCAGGGTCTTCACCCCCTCATGCAGCAAGGCGTTGTAGTGCTGGGTTTCGATTAATTCCTGGATCTCGCGGGTTAAACTGCGCAAGTCAGCTGCGGGACCGGACTGCTCCTCGCTGGGCAGGTCCTCCTCGGGGAAGTCGATATAGGCCTCAATCTGGGCCATGATGCTGAGCAACTGGTCGGTGAGCTCACTCATTTTGCGCCCGACGGAACCGTGCATTTGCCGCTGTGCGGCCTCGATGCTGCGTTCCGAGCGCGCATGAATCAGGTCGGCAACCGCCTCGGCCTGGCTGAGATCCATCTTACCGTTGAGGAATGCCGTGCGTGTGAATTCGCCGGGCTCTGCCGGTCGGCACCCCCGGCGCAGCAGGTCTTCCACAATGTTTTGAATAATGAGCGGATTCCCATGGCAGGCGATTTCGAGCACTGCCTCGCCAGTAAATGAGCGCCCGGCTGGGAAGGCGGTCAAAACGACCTCGTCGATCAGCTTCCCCTTGATAGAGAGATACTTAGAAAACACAGCCTGGCGGAATGGTAGCGGGGATTTGCGTCCGCCGACCGCTTGGCCCAGGCAAGTGCAATCCGGCCCGCTGAGGCGAATCAACGCGAGAGCGGATTCGCCCGGCGGGGTGGACAGTGCGACGATGGTCTCTCCGGCAGGCATAAGGACCCGCTACGTTCACAGAAAGTGCGCAAGCGTCAAGTGCGTAGGGGAGGCACTCGCGCTACCCCCGTAGAAAAAATTGAATGGCGTGCCCCCCCAGGGCATTTTCATTTGGCGGCTCAACGCCGCATGAAAATGCATTTGAGATGGAAGATTAGAGAAAAGAGACAGGGAATCAACGACCTCTGGTTCCAAATAAAAAGCCCTGGTGCCCCCGCACAGAGAAAACTTCGCTTTGACTTTGCAAGCACGGAGGCCGACGATTTCCGGGCTATGACAGCATTTAAAACTGGACAACGTTGGATCAGTGAAACCGAACCGGAACTCGGCCTGGGCATTCTACAGTCTGTTTCACGGCATCAACTGGAAATCCATTTTCCAGCCTCGAGCGAGACGCGGATCTATGCCGCAGCCAGCGCTCCGATCAAGCGGGTGGCCTTCCACCCCGGCGATACCATCCAATCGCAGCAAGGTGATACGATCGTGATCGAGGAGGTGCTGGAGGCCGAGGGGCTGCTGAGCTATCGGAGTGGGGGGCTTGAAATCGCCGAAATGGATCTGGCCGACACCATCAGCTTCAGCAAGCCGGAGGATCGGCTGATCGGTGGACAAATTGACCAATCAGCCATCTTTAGCCTGCGCTACGAGGCCATCCGTTGTCAGAATCATGCCCGCAAATCCAGCGTGGTAGGCTTCATCGGTGGACGGATCGACCTGATTCCCCATCAACTCTACATCGCCCACGAGGTGACCAGCCGCTACTTGCCCCGCGTCCTGCTGGCCGACGAGGTCGGGCTGGGCAAGACCATCGAGGCCTGCCTGATTCTGCACCGCCTTCACCTGACCGGGCGCGCCCGGCGCATTCTGATTGTGCTCCCTGAGTCACTGGTCCACCAGTGGTTTATCGAGCTACTGCGGCGGTTTAACCTCTGGTTCACCTTAATCGATGCCGAACATTGCGAATCGGCCACTGCGGTCGATGCGACTGTGAACCCCTTTGATGCCGACCAGCTCGTCATCTGCAGCACCCAGACCTTACTACAGCATCCACGTTGGGCGGAAGCGGCACTACAATCCAAGTGGGACATGCTGGTGGTGGATGAGGCACACCATCTGGAATGGTCGCCGCAGGCAGTCAGCCCCGAATACCAGCTGGTGGAGGCACTCAGCCAGAAGAGCCACGGCTTGCTGCTGCTCACCGCTACCCCCGAACAGCTGGGGGCAGAGGGCCACTTTGCCCGCCTGCGGCTGCTCGATCCCGAGCGCTACCCGGATCTGGGAAAATTCCAGCAAGAGCAGGCCAACTATGCCCAGGTAGCCGAGGTAGCCAACAAGCTGGAGGCAGACGCCGCGCTCGACCCGGCCGAAATCGATTTTTTGCGTGAGGTCTTCAGTGAATTCAGCGCGGCAGAGTTTAACCAAGAGCTTAAAGACAAAGCTTCGCTGCTTAATCAACTGGTCGACCGCCACGGGACCGGCCGGGTCATATTCCGCAACACCCGCGATGCGCTACAGGGCTTTCCAGAGCGCGAAGCCCGTCCAGTCCGGTTGCAGCCCCGCGCCAAGCTATCTCCCGCCGACCTCGAGGCGCGCCTCTTGCGGGAATTTGAGAAAGAGACCGCGCAAGTAGGAGAGGGTGCCGACTACGACTTTCGTCACGGCCCGCGGGTGCGCTGGCTGGCCGAACTGCTCCAGCAGCTCGGCGAACACGAGAAAGTGCTGCTCATCTGCAGCACGCTGGAAAAGGTGCAGGCGATCTACGACGCGCTCCTGGAGGAGATCAACGTCAAAGCCGCGCTCTTCCACGAGGATCTGAACCTGTTGCAGCGCGACCGCAACGCCGCCTGGTTTGCTGAGCCAGACGGTGCCCGCATCCTGCTCTGCTCCGAAATCGGCAGCGAGGGCCGGAACTTCCAGTTCGCCCACCACCTCGTGCTCTTTGACCTGCCGCTCAACCCCGAGCTGCTGGAGCAACGCATCGGTCGCCTCGACCGGATCGGTCAGACCGAGACCATCCGCATCCATCTGCCCTTCCTGCCCCACAGCTGGACCGAGCTGCTGATGCGTTGGCACCACGAGGGCATTAATGGAGTCGAGCACTCACTCAAGGGCGGTAATGCCTATCTCGACCGCTACGGGGAGCAACTGCGCACCCTCGGACAGGAGTATCACCACGACAATCCCGCGGTGACCAAGGAGGCCGACCGGCTGATCGCCGACAGCCGCCAGTTCCGGGATGCCCTGGAAGAACGCCTCAGCAAAGGCCAGGACCGCCTGATCGCCCTCAACTCGTTTCGCGCCGAGGACTCCACGCAGTTGGTCACCCAAATACAGCAGCAGGACGCGGACCGCACGCTCGACCGCTTCATGAACCGCATCTTCGACCACTTTGGCGTGACGGTAGACGATCTGGACAGCCGCAGCTTTCACCTCACCCCCGGCCAGTTATTTACCGATGCCTTCCCCGGGCTGCCCGAGGAGGGCACCACCGTGACCTGTGAACGCAGCAAGGCGCTCACTCGCGAAGACATCGGCTTTTTGACCTGGGACCATCCGATGGTGCGCGGCTCGATCGATCTGATGCTCAGCTCAGAGCAGGGTAACAGCTGCATCGTCGTCTGGCAGGACGAGCAGATCGATGCGCCTCCCATCCTGATCGAAGCCATTTATGTGCTGGAAAGCGTGGCTCCCGCGCGTTTGCATGTCGACCGTTTCCTGGCACCCACACCGGTGCGTATACTGGTCGATATGCAGGGCACCGATCGCAGCAGCGAATTTCTCCACCAGCACATTAACGAGAAAACCGCCGATGAAGAGGCCTTCCGCCTGCGACAGAACCCGGAACTGCTGCAAGCCCTGGTCCCGGAGATGCTCCGCGCGGCCCGCAACCACGCACGGGAGAAGAAATCCCTGCTGCTGGAGGAAGCCATCCGTGTCGCACATGAGCGCCTCGACGGCGAGGCCAGGCGCTTGAAAGAATTACAAAAGGTGAATCCCAACGTCCGGGAAGACGAAATCAGGGTCGCCGAAAATGTGATCGAGGATGTGACCCGCCACATCGGCAAGGCGCATCTGCGTCTCGACGCCGTGCGCCTGGTGCTGCATGGGGCGAGCCGGTAGCGTATCGCTAATGTCAATCACTCCTAAACTTGACAATGGAGGCTGGTGTTTACATTTTTGGCCCATGAGTCATACAATTTCTGTTCGCCTTTCGGAAGAAACCTGCCAGCGGCTGGAGGAACAGGCGCGACAGTCCGGGTGCTCCAGAAGTGCCATTGTTAAAGAAGCGCTGGAGGCATCACTCCAAAAAAAGACCCGACCATTCATGGCTCTGGCGGGAACCATCGAGGGTGCGCGGGATCTGTCGCAGCGTAAAGGCTTCGCCAAAAAATGAACGGAATCGCGGATACCGGCTTTCTCGTTGCTTTTCTTAATCGGCGCGACAGCCACCACGCTTGGGCTTGCCGCTTGGCAGAGAGTGTGGACACCCCGCTGCATACGGTCGAAGCCGTTTTGGCGGAGGCTGCGTTTCAGGTCGACTCAGTCGAAGCAGTCATGCGGCTCATCCCGGCGGGGCTGATTCAACTGGATTTTTGCCTGGACCCGCATCGCAACCGGGTGAGCACGCTCGCCAAACGCTACCAGGACCGCTC
>PXBU01000026.1 GCA_003566795.1 Puniceicoccaceae bacterium
TCCTGATTCCGATGGCGACCTCCCTCAGCTTCGGCGTGCTGTTCGCCACCGGCCTCACCCTCTTTCTGGTGCCCGCCTTCTACGCCATTCTGGAGGACATCCACGAGGCTTTTCTGCGGGCGCTGCGGGCGCCAGCTGGTGAATAATTTTTGGTTCAGAAGTCGGAGGTCAGAGGACAGAAGCCAGATGTTGCAGTTCAACGCCTTGCGGAAAACTCGGCAATCGCCGTTTTGGCGAAGCACGACATTACATAACTATCTGGCCATCAATCTCTGTCTTCTGTCTTCTGTCCTCTGACTACTCTTTTTAGGATAATTCTTTGTTCAAGAGTCGGAGGTCGGCGCGTAGAGTCAGACGTTGACGTTCGAGCTCAGTGGTGTGCCCGCTGGTTGGTAGCCCTTGGAGCTTCGGCAACACGACGACTTTGTATTCGTAGCCGGACTTCCCGCTGTGGCGTTTCTCTTGCAGGCGCGTTACCGCACCCGTTCAGGCGTCCGGCCAGCGGACACGCCACAGGAGTGGGTCCGCAATAAAAAAAAGAGGCGCCCGCTGCTGCGGGCGCCTCTGGAAAGGCCTAGACTGTGGCAGTCTTAGTAAACCTGGGTCGGCTCGACCTGAGTCGCAGGCGTGCGCAGCAGATCCGAGGTCAACTCAACCGTGAAGCGAGCATCACCAGTCGCGACCGCCTCAGCGATGACGCGATACTCGATGATTTGCTTCGGTTCGAGCACTTCGTAAGGCGCAAAGCTTACTGCCTTACCGTCAACCGTGGCTGGGGTGACACCCGCAGCAGAGACCACGCTCAACTCATCTGGAGCCAAGGTATCAATCTTGACGTTGGTAGCCGGAGCCGTGCCTTGGTTGGTCACTTGGATGATATAGGTCGTGCGCTCACCGACGAGCAGCGGATCCACCGTATCAATCACCTCGATCAGCAGGGCTGGGAAGCCACGCCACTCGGTGCAGGCTTCGGCAGAGCCATGGAGACCGAAGGTCGCCGAAGAGGCACTGACTTGGTTGCAGAATGTGCCTTCCTGAGCGCTGGTGGTTTTCAGCTCGAAGGACTTGGATTCACCGGCACCGAGGCTGGTGGTCCAGGTGGCGGTGTTACCGCTGATCTCTGCGCCCGGAGCTGCCAGAAGCTGCATCGGAGCTGGAACCGTATCGGTGACAACCACGTCTTGAATCGGAACATCACCAGTATTGGTGACGGTGATCTCGTAAGAGGCTTCCTTACGCAGGAACTGCATCGGAGTGCCTTCCTTGACTACGTCCAAACCGGCCTCAACAACGACGATGCAGGCTTCAGCATCGGCCGAGCCGGCGTTCGAGGATTCCACCAGGACAACATTGCAGTGCTCACCAGTTCCGGTGGCTTGCGTATTGATCCTGATGTCACGGCTTTCACCCGGTGCCAGTGTGCCAAGGTCGGTAGTCAAAATGCTTTGCCCGGATTCATGTGCGACTCCAGAGGGCAGCGTATCGGTCACAACCACATCATAAGCACAGAAGTTGCCCATATTGGTGACTGTGATATGCCAGGGAACACCCGCTCCCAGCAGCACCCGGTCGTCGGGCGTTGTCTTGGTGATGGCCAGTTCGGGCACACCCACTTGGGTGGTGACGCAAGCGCTCGGGTAGGCGGTGATCTGGGCACAGCTGCTCAAATCGGCCACCTCAGTTGGTTCAACGGTGAGCTTGAGCGGCACGCGCTCACCCTTTTCAAGATCGTGGAGCGTCCAGGTGACGTTACTGCCGCTCACTTGAGCTTTGGGCTGGCTGGACACATATTTTGCCCCGGCAGGGATTTGTTCCTCAACGACGACCTTGCTGACCTTATCCTTAGCGATCACGGTGTATTCGTAAGCGAAGGGCGCATTGAGCGCGACGGTAGCAGGCGCCGATTTTTCGAGGCGAACGAGGTATTTGTCGATATAATCGGTTACCAAGCCGGGATCGCAATCATCGGCCTTCGGCGCAGGAGCAGCCGGAGCAGGCTCGGCACGCGAAGCACGACGCAAGTCGTGAATGTGACGATTGCTGGACGGAATTTGCAAGTTGAAGACGGTTGTCTGCGGAGAGTCGGAAACGGTGAAATTCTTACCTTGATCCGGGGCAGCACTTAGCTGCGCACCTGAGAGGGCAAGCATTCCAACCATCACGCTGGCTCCAAGGAACTTTTTCATAATGTTCATAGGTTCTTTGTGGTGTAGTTGGTTTGTTGAGAACGGGTAGAATGACCCGCGCATCTGAGAATTAAAAGAAATTGCAGGTTAAACAAACTCACGCAAATTAGCCAGTAAAAAGCAAAGAAATCTCACATTAAGTAAAACTTAACCAACGAGGGCACCCAAGGGGGCCTCCTAATGTGCGCACTTCGCGGGAGCTGCGACCAAAGCCTAAGGGCTTCGGCTACATGAAATGACCAAAGCCGAAGGGCTTCGGCTACATGAAAAAAACTTTCGAAGCTTGTAGCCGAACGCCTGCGCGTTTGGTCGGTGCGCACTTCACGCGAGCTGCGACCAAAGCCTAAGGGCTTCGGCTACGTGAAAAAATTGGGTGACTGACCGCCGGTTATACTGCTTTGAAAAAACTTTTTACCTGGGCTGCGGCATAATCGCGGTTGAGTTGGGCGATCATATCCAGCGAGATTTCTTTCGGGCAGACAGCCTCACACTCACCGATATTGGTGCAACCACCAAAGCCCTCGCCGTCCATCGTCGTGACCATCGCCAGTGCGCGGCGGTCTTTCTCCGGCTTGCCTTGCGGCAGGCTGTTCATGTGGGCCACCTTGGCGGCGGTGAACAGCATCGCCGAAGCGTTCGGACAAGCAGCCACACAGGCGCCGCAGCCGATACAGGCGGCGGCATCCATGGCGTAGTCCGCCGTGCCCTTGGGGATCGGCATGGCATTGGCCTCCACCGCGCTGCCAGCGCGTCCGGTAATAAAGCCGCCCGCCTGCATAATTCGGTCAAAAGGAGTGCGGTCCACAATCAAATCCTTCATCACCGGAAAGGGCTTGGCGCGCCATGGTTCAATCGTAATGGTCTGGCCATCATGAAAGTGGCGCATATGCAACTGGCAAGCGGTGGTGGCTCGTTGCGGCCCGTGTGCGGTGCCATTGATCGTCATCGAGCATGTGCCACAGATCCCTTCGCGACAGTCATGGTCAAAAGCAACGGGCTCCTTCCCCTGCTCCACCAGCTCCTCATTCAGGATGTCAAGCATCTCCAAAAATGAAGAGTCTTCAGAAACGTCTTTGAGCGGATACTCTACAAACTGTCCATCAGTCGCAGCGTTTTTTTGACGCCAGACCTTGAGTGTGAGATTCATTGTCTTTTCCATGTTAAATCAGTTGAGGTTACTTGTAGCTGCGGGTAGCCAGCTTGACATTTTCGTAAATCAAGGACTCGCGATGTAGGCCCGGTTCCGCGTCGTCTCCCAGGTATTCCCACACACCGACGAAGGAAAAGTTCTCATCGTCGCGCTTGGCTTCGCCTTCTTCGGTTTGGTGCTCGACCCGGAAGTGCCCGCCACAGGATTCTTCCCGCATCAGAGCATCGCGGCACATAAGTTCGCCGAACTCCATGAAGTCAGCCACGCGACCAGCCTTTTCCAGCTCCGGATTGATCCCATCGGCATCGCCGACCACGCGCACATTCTCCCAAAACTCTTTGCGCAGCGCCTGCACCTCTTGGATCGCTTCTTGCAGGCCCGCTTTACTACGGGCCATGCCACACTTCTCCCAGATGATTTGTCCCAGGCGCTTGTGGAAGGAACGGGGCGATTCGGTGCCGTTGATCGAAAGCAATTTGTCGATCCGCGCTTTGACGTCGGCTTCCACTTCTGCGAACGCCGGGTGTTCGGTGGTGATCTGCCCGGCTGCGGCCACCCCTTGTTCGCCCAGGTAGTTGCCGACGGTGTAGGGCAACACGAAGTAGCCGTCCGCCAGCCCCTGCATCAGCGCAGAAGCACCCAGACGATTGGCACCGTGGTCGGAGAAATTCGCCTCACCGCCGACAAACATACCGGGGATGGTGCTCTCCAAATTGTAGTCCACCCAGAGGCCGCCCATGGTGTAGTGCACCGCCGGGAAAATCATCATGGGAACCTGGTAGGGGTTATCACCGGTGATGCACTCATACATATCGAAGAGGTTGCCGTAGCGCTCTTCGATTGCCTTTCTGCCATCGCGCTTAATCGCGTCGCGAAAATCGAGGAAGACCCCCAGCCCGGTTGCGGCGATCCCCCGGCCTTCATCACA
This sequence comes from Puniceicoccaceae bacterium, assembly GCA_003566795.1. Lineage (GTDB taxonomy): Bacteria > Verrucomicrobiota > Verrucomicrobiia > Opitutales > Coraliomargaritaceae > Coraliomargarita_B. The sequence continues at coordinate 4,265 of PXBU01000026.1, forward strand.
AGCTTCTTTAGCCGCGCGGGAAGAGATGTCACGGGGAGCGAGGTTACCGAAGCTCGGGTATTTACGCTCGAGGAAGTAGTCACGCTCGTCTTCCGGCACATCGTTACCCGATAGTTTACCTTCGCGGATTTTTTGCGCGGTCTCGGCCGATTTCGGGACCCATACCCGCCCGTCATTACGCAAGGATTCCGACATCAAGGTGAGCTTGGATTGCTGCTCGCCGTGGACGGGGATACAAGTGGGGTGGATCTGCGTGTAGCAGGGGTTGGCGAAGCCGGCCCCGCGTTTGTAGGCGCGGTAAGCCGCCGTCACATTACAGCCCTGGGCATTGGTCGACAGGAAAAAGACGTTGCCGTAGCCACCTGTCGCCAGCACCACACAATCTCCCGCGTGCCGGGAAACTTCCCCGGTCGCCATGTTGCGAACGATAATGCCCTTGGCGTGGCCATCGACTTTGACGACATCCAGCATCTCGTGGCGGTTATACATCGTCACCTTACCCAGGCCGATCTGCCGACTGAGCGAGGAATAGGCACCGAGTAGCAGTTGCTGCCCGGTCTGACCGCGGGCGTAAAAGGTGCGGGCCACCTGCGCGCCGCCGAATGAACGGTTCGCCAGCTGGCCGCCATATTCGCGGGCGAAGGGCACACCTGAGGCGACACACTGGTCGATGATATTATTACTCACCTCGGCGAGGCGGTACACGTTGGCTTCGCGAGCTCGGTAGTCGCCGCCTTTGACGGTGTCATAGAACAAGCGATACACGCTATCGCCGTCATTTTGATAATTTTTGGCGGCGTTGATCCCGCCCTGAGCGGCGATACTGTGGGCCCGGCGCGGGCTGTCTTGGTAGCAGAAGCAGGAAACGTTGTAGCCCTGCTCGGCGAGGCTGGCAGCCGCCGCGCCACCGGCGAGGCCGGAACCAACGACGATAATGTGATATTTGCGCCGGTTGGCCGGATTGACCAACTTCATCTTAACTTTGTGTTTCGACCACTTTTCAGCAATCGGGCCTTCGGGTATTTTAGCGTCCAGATTCATGGTGTGAGTTACGTCCTATTTTTGAATGGTTTCGGTGATCGCGGCGACTTCCTCGCCCAGACCGCCAGTGGGATCCATCTGAAGTAATCCGGTAAGCACTGCAAGTGGGATGACCGCGAAACCGATGAAGACGACCCAGCCATAAGCCAAGGCCACCAAATCCAACCGCTTGCGCCAGATCTTATTCCGCAGACCCACCGTCTGGAACATGCTGCTCACCCCGTGGGCCAGGTGCATGCAGAGCAGCCCCGTCGCAATGATGTAGAAAGCGGATACCCACCAAACCTGGAAGCCTGCCACCATCATGTCGTTGACATTAAAAGTCATGACAGGCTGGCCGTCTTTCAACACCATCTCACCTCCCTTGACCAGCGGCACCTCGGTGGGTGAAAGCACTCCCGGCTCCTCATACTGCATCCCGGGAACCACACGGGCCGTGTAGTGCGCGATGTGAAAAATGATGAATGCCAGCAGAATCACTCCGCTGATGCGCATCGTGCGCGAGGCATAGGTCGCCTGCACCGGCTTTTCCGCCGCGTAGCTGTCCGGGCGGGCGCGCTTGTTGTCCAGCGTCAAAGACACCGCCGCCCAGATGTGCACCGCGACACAGGCAAGCAGGAAGAGCCGGATACCCCAGAGAGCAGCTGTCGGCAGCTCGTAATGCAGCTGATAGGCGTAGGCGTTGATCACCTCGGCACCCAAAAAGATCTGCAAGTTACCCAGCATATGCCCCATAACGAAGAGCACCAGCACCAGACCGGTGAGTGCCATCAAGATTTTTCGACCAATCGTGGAGCGGATAAAGTTACAAAATGGAGAACTCATAAGACTATTTAATAGAAGATGTTTATTGCTAGGTAGGTTGCAGACAATTTCAAACTAGATGGCACCGCGCCGCAATCTATAAGCAAAACTAAATCTGATATTAGAAAAATTTACTTTGTAGCCGCGCGGACACGGAGCTCGCAGTAAAACAAAAATTCCAGCGGCTTTGTCCACCTTTAAATCAACCTGCCTAATTTAAAATCGGCTTCAAAGCAGTTTTCCTAATCTCGATCACTGGCGAAGCGATCAAATAAGTTCTTCGTACCAAATATCGGTTCGAAATGGGCTTGGCCGCCCTTAGCCTTGTGCGACGGCGGGTTCCCCATTCCACTACAACGATTGAAAAAACTTATGGGAGACAGGCAGGCTGGTAAAATCAAGCCCAGGGCCTAAAAAAGTTTGCCATCTGCGAATCCGGCACAATTGAATACAGGCCCAGCGGCGGCCGCTCCAATGCGGTCTCCCATCCTCAATTTATGGCACAGAAAAATAGCATGAAATACATTTTTGTTACCGGCGGCGTGGTTTCCTCGCTCGGCAAGGGGCTGACTTCCGCCGCGATCGGTGCGCTGCTGGAGCAGCGCGGCCTGAAAGTCCGGCTGCAGAAGTTCGACCCCTACTTGAATGTGGACCCCGGCACGATGAGTCCCTTCCAGCACGGAGAGGTTTACGTGCTCAATGACGGAGCCGAGACCGATCTGGATCTCGGGCATTACGAGCGGTTCACTTCGGGCGAGCTGAGCCGCTTGAATAATCTGACCTCCGGGCAGGTCTACGAGACCGTGCTACAGAAGGAGCGCCGGGGTGACTACCTGGGGGCGACGGTGCAAGTGATCCCGCACGTGACCAACGTGATCAAAGACCGGATTTACCAAGGCGGCGATGAGAACGTCGACGTGCTGATCACCGAGCTGGGCGGGACCATCGGGGACATTGAAGGTCTCCCTTTCCTGGAAGCCATGCGCCAATTTGCGCTGGAGGTGGGTCGCGCGGATGTGCTTTTCCTGCACTGCACGCTGCTGCCCTACTTGAAAGCCGCCGGCGAGCTGAAGACCAAACCCAGCCAGCAATCCGTCGCCAAGCTGCGCGAGATCGGCATCCAGCCAGACATACTGGTCTGCCGCACCGAGGAGCCGATGACGAATGAAATGCGGCAAAAGCTTTCCCTCTTTTGTAACGTGCCGGTCAAAGCGGTGATCGAGGAGATGGACGTGGAAACATCGATTTACGAGCTGCCGCTGGCACTCAAGGCCGAGAACGTGGACGACCTGATCGTGGACCATCTCCGCCTGGATGCGCCCGATAACGACATGCAGGTCTGGCACGACGTGGTGCGGCATTTAAAAGCCCCCAGCCACAAGGTCGAGATCGGGGTGGTCGGGAAATACATCGAGCTACAGGATGCCTACAAATCCGTTTACGAATCCATGACCCACGCCGGCATCGCCAACGATGCCGCCGTGCGCATCATCCGCCTGGACGCCGAGGAGATCGAGGATAACCCCGAGAAACATCTGGCGTCACTCGACGGCATCCTCATCCCCGGTGGATTCGGGGATCGTGGCACCGAGGGCAAGATTGCTGCGGCGCGCTACGCCCGCGAAAATGGCACGCCCTACTTCGGCCTTTGCCTGGGCATGCAGATCGCAGTCATCGAATATGCCCGCAATGTGGCCAAGCTCGAAGGGGCCAACAGCACCGAGTTTGAAGCCAACACCCCCCATCCGGTAATCGACATCATGGAGGACCAAAAGCACCTCAACTCCAAGGGGGGTAACATGCGCCTGGGTGCCTGCCCCTGTCGGCTCACCGAGGACAGCGTCAGCTATCACGCCTATGGCAAGGCAGAGATTCATGAGCGGCACCGCCACCGCTACGAGTTCAACAACGCCTACCGGGAACAGTTGGAGCAAAGCGGTTTGCGCATCGCCGGGGTCAACCCCGAGCGCGATCTGGTGGAGATCGTGGAAATCTCCGAGCACCCCTGGTATGTCGGAGTGCAGTTCCACCCGGAGTTTCAATCCAAGCCGAATGCGGCGCATCCGCTCTTCGCCAATTTCGTCGCGGCCGCCCTCAAATATAAGAAATAGCGCAAAAAAAAATCCCCGCCGCTGGATGAAGTCATCCAGCAGGCGGAGATTCGACGAGTTTTTATTTTTGTAGCGAGAGGGTTTATCCCGCCTGAGCTGAGCTTGTCGAAGTCTCGATTCGAGCAGGCTCGCTATGCGCTAGGGCTCTATCCTGGCGTAAAGCCAGTCGCTACTATCCTGGCGTAAAGCCAGCTTAAGTTAGCACCATTCGACGCTGGGCGATAAAGCCCTCAGCGGGCTCTCAGCGTGCCGACACCGAGCAGAGCATCGTAGTCATCGGCGGTTCCGCCGTTGAGGCAGCACTCGATGATCTTTTTACCCAACGGGATCAGCTCCGGCGAGTCGAAGTTCTTCAGCTCGCTGTGGAAGAATTCCTCCAGCATCTTCGCGCCGGCATCGTAGGCCTCGACGCCCACCTCCGGCTGCTTCTCCACCTGGAAGAAGCGGGAACCGACCTGACGGGCCTCGACCATAATCGAGCCGGGGCTCCAGCCCAATAGCGGGCAGCGCGAGGGAGATACCTGCTGCGCCGAGAACTTCGCACCGTTACGCCGCGCAATGTATTCACGCGTGATCCACTGCGGCATGAAGCCGACCTTCCAGGCACCAATGTGTTGGTTGGGGATCAGAATGTAATCCACCGCCGGCGTGGCGACGATTTGCTCCAGCAGCAAGTTTGCCTGATCCACCCGACGTCCCGTCGCGAAAGGCCAGTAGGAGCCGACCCCTTCGGAAGACATCCCCTCGGTATCGACGATACTGGGATTATCGTGACCACGCGGTGCCACCAGGCGCCACAGCCAGGCCAAGGCAGGCGGCAGCACATGGAACATGCCGATAATCCCGTAGGTCGGTTTTTCCGCCGTGCAGGCCGGGCAACGCACCCCAAAGCTGCGGATGTCCACCTCGACCGCACCATCCACCACATTGGGCATGGCTGCGCGGGGCATGATCACCCGTGGGTTCGGGCATGGGCTGCCGGGTTTGTCCTCGATGTGATCCCAAATCAGCGCCGTGCTGTTGGGCTCTGCATCGATATTGAGAAAGAGCAGATCCTCCGGTGGCTCGACCGTCAACTTCTCCAAGTGCGGGTCGACCCCGTATTCGTTGATGTGATTGACCCGTAGGAACCAGGCGTCCTCCGCGTCCACCAGACCCAGCTTGCCGCTCCCCGAGACCAGCGTGGGGTGGCAGAGTGCCATGTCGTCAGTGACCGGGTTGATCGTGCAGGCCTGAGGCAGGCTGAGGGTGCGCTTGTCTCCGGTGAGTATATTCTCACCCAGCAAGAGCGAGCCATCCGGCTGGCGATGCACCTGCTCCAGCAACTCACTCTTGCCCCCGCCCGAAGCACCTTCGTGCGAAATAATCACCTTGGAGTCATAAGGCGTCACGATCTCGGCAGTGGAGCAGTGCATCGTGATCCATTTTTCCTTCTCACCCAGGTTCAACAGCACGCCGTAAATCCCCTTCTTGGCACTCGGGCCGGGATAGAGATTGTAGCTGAATAGCTCGTGCATCCCTTGCAGACGATTGTGGACCACCACCTGTTTGCCGTCGAAGTGGGTGTGACGGTAAGGCGGCATGACGTAAATCACTGCCTTGGGCGCAAAGCCCTCCGGCACCTCATCCGGCAGCAGCATGCCTTGCAGCAAGGCCAGCCCCAGCGCGAAGAAGCCGGCATTGTCGGGCGCGATGACGATCGCGTCGGTGCCCTTGCCCGTGATACCGGCATTGAAGGGAAATACTGCCAGCGGTTGCTGCGAGAGCCATTCCAGCGATTCCTCCCGCAGTGGCTCAAAGGACTGACCAAAGCGTCCCTCAAAAGTCGGTTTGTCGGTCGGATCCGAATCACCGATCACCATGCAGTCCGGGTCGCGGCGACGCATGTAGGGTTCGATATAGTTGGCAGCGATGCCGTTTTTCACCCGGCACACCCGCGCCTCCACCACCGAGCCCTTGCCCGGCACATCGTAGGCCACCTCGTGCCAGCCGCGTTCGTCCGCATCGCGAACCGCCAACGAGCGGAGTTCATCCCACGATGCCGGGACTGAGACGGATGGCGCAGCCGACAATACTTTGTGCACGGTTTCCGGCAGTTTATACTTGATCAGCGGGTGGCTGAACGTGGCTTCTTCAGTATTTTTACTCATAACAGACCTTCTTTAATTAAGCAGATCTAATATAAACAAGCAAAAACGAGCCCGTCTACGCTAAATTATGTTTATTCCGCATTTATTGACATTCGGTATCCTTGTGGACGAGCCCAATTCATCCCAGCTGCCTTCGGCTTTGGTCGAACTTTCCAGAGGGTGCGGAACGACCAAACGCGAAGGCGTTCGGCTACGGGTTTTGCGAAGGCTTTCGGCTACGGGTTTTGCATACGTTTTCCCGTTGACAGTGAGCGTTGGCGCGGGACGCTAAAATTCTACCCTGCCGCTGCGATTCCGGTGCTCTGGCACCGAGCACGATGGCGCAAAACCAACGACTAACCAACCACGGAAAAATGGACCAACCAACGACCGAAGCGAACACCAAAAAACCGCGCATTGTCATCAATCCACCCGTTTTCTTTAGTGCGGCGGTGCTCACCACCCTGCTGGTAGGTTTCGCGGCCTTTATGCCGGAAAAAACCGGGCTGGTTTTCGACAGGACACAGGCATGGATCAACGAATCAGCTGGCTGGTTCTACGTCATGTCGGTCGCGGGATTTCTGGTGTTTACCATCTTCCTGGGGGTGTCGTCGTTTGGTCGAATCCGGCTCGGGCTCGACCACAGCCGCCCCGACTACAGCTACCTCTCCTGGTTTGCGATGCTCTTCTCGGCGGGCATGGGGATCGGCTTGATGTTTTTTGCGGTGGCCGAGCCGATCATGCACTACGTCAGCCCGCCCGTCGGCGACGGAGCAACTGTCGAGGCGGCGCGCGAGGCGATGCGTATCACCTTTTTCCACTGGGGCGTCCACGCCTGGGCAATCTACGCGGTGGTCGCGCTATCGCTGGCTTACTTTGCGTTTCGGCACAATTTGCCACTGACGATCCGTTCGGCCCTGTATCCACTCATCGGCGACAGAATCTACGGTCCGATCGGCCACGCGGTGGATACCTTTGCGGTGCTGGGAACGATTTTTGGGGTAGCCACTTCGCTGGGATTCGGGGTGATGCAAATCAACTCCGGTCTGGATTACCTTTTCGGGGTTCCTGTCTCCCCGACAACTCAAGTGATCTTGATCGCCTCCATCACCGCGATTGCTACGGTCTCGGTCGGGTTGGGACTGGATACCGGTATCCGCCGCATCTCGGAGTTGAACATCATCCTGGCGTTTCTGCTACTCGGATTTGTGCTGGTCTTCGGTCCGACGGTGTTCCTGCTGCAAACCTTGGTGCAAAATACCGGCAACTATTTGTCGGGTCTGATGGCGGCCACCTTCAACCTGTACGCCTACGAACCGACCGATTGGATCGGGGGCTGGACGCTTTTTTACTGGGGCTGGTGGATTGCCTGGTCGCCTTTTGTCGGGATGTTCATTGCGCGGGTCTCGCGTGGGCGCACCATCCGGGAGTTTGTGGTAGGCGTGCTCTTTGTGCCGGTGGGCTTCACGTTTATGTGGATGACCTTCTTTGGAGACACCGCCCTGCACATGGTGATGACACAAGGGATCACTTCACTCTCAGAGGCGGTGGCGGCTGACACCTCGGTGGCACTCTTCAAATTCTTCGAGCATCTGCCATTTTCGGGTATCATGTCCTTCGTGGCAACGCTGCTGGTGATCACGTTCTTCGTGACTTCCTCCGACTCCGGTTCGCTGGTGGTGGACATGCTGACCTCGGGCGGCCAGGAGGAGTCGCCGCTGTGGCAGCGGATCTTTTGGGCCATCCTGGAAGGTTTCGTGGCGGCGGTGCTGCTGATTGCAGGCGGACTCGGTGCGCTGCAAACGGCGACCATTGCGAGTGCCCTGCCGTTTACGGTGATTATGATCTTTATTTGCTGGGGTCTCTACAAGGCACTCAAAATGGACACCGCAAAACGAACCACTGTTTTTGAGACCCGCACCTCAACATCGATGAGCTCGACGAACTGGCGGGATCGGCTGCGGGCGATCATTGATACGCCGAGCCTCGACCAGATCCGTCGATTCCAGGACTCGACGGTGGAGCCGGCGATGCAGGAAGTCGCGGCAGAGTTTAAATCCCGCGGTCTCGACAGCGCGATTCAGCGCGGAGAGGACGGTCGAATCTGGCTGGAGATCCGGCATGGTGAGCAAATCGACTTCTACTACTCGGTGCGCCCGATCCCGTACGAGCGGCCGGCCTTCGCGCTCGACGACACGCGCACAAAACGCATGGAGGCACTCAAATACTACCGTGCCGAAGTTCACTTCAAGGAAGGCGGACAAGACTATGACATTATGAATTGGTCGAAGCAGGCCATCATCGCAGACATCATCGACCAATACGAGCGCCACCTCGGCTTCCTCAACGCGGTGAGTTGATTCGAGGCTACGGAGCCAAGCGCTCGGCCTGCCAGCTACCGTCGTCACCTCTGCGGTAGACAAACCGATCATGCAGGCGGTTCGGTCGACCCTGCCAGAACTCGAAGCTGTCCGGGATGATCCGATAACCGCCCCAGTGATCCGGTAGCGGCACTTTGCCCTCGGCAAATTTGCGCTTCATCTGGTCAAGCTTCATTTCGAGCACGGAGCGCGAGGTGATCACCTTGCTCTGCGGCGAGGACCATGCGCCCAGCTGGCTGCCAAAGGGGCGACTGAGAAAATATTTGAGCGACTTGGCCTTGGAGACCCGCTCGACATGCCCCGTCACGTTGACCTGGCGCTGTAGCGGCAACCACAGAAAGTTGGCGGCGACCTTGCCAGTCGCCTCCAGCTCCCGCGCCTTGCGACTCTCGTAGTTGGTGTAAAACACCAGCCCCTGCTCGGAGAACCCCTTCAAGAGAACGATGCGCGTGCTCGGTTGCCCGTCACTGGCAACTGTCGCCAAACACATCGCATTCGGCTCCTCCAGCTGCGAGTCCAGCGCCTGTTGAAACCACTGCTCAAACTGCTCAAAAGGTGTGGGCAGCAGATCTTCTTCAGAAAAACTGCCTTTGCTGTAACTTTGCCTGAGGTCGGAGAGGTGCATGTGTTGCTAGTTGTTCGTTGGTCGTTGTTCGTTGGTGGTTGGTGGTTGTTCGCTGCTTGAGCCACCGGAATTATCATGTCGAATCAGACCAACTTACAACCAACAACCTTCAACAATCACCTATTCCTGTTCCGCCAGCCAGCGCTCGGCCTCGATAGCCGCCTGGCAGCCCATACCCGCAGCAGTGATCGCCTGCCGGTAGACATGGTCCACGCAGTCGCCCGCCGCGTACAAGCCCACCACCCCGGTCTTCACCTGGCTGCCGGACTCGGGCAGAATGTAACCGTCGCCATCACGATCCAGCAGGCCTTCCACGAAGTCGGTGTTCGGGATGTGACCGATCGCGATGAAAACGCCTTTGCAGGGAATCTCGCGCTCCTGCCCACTCTTCACATCTTTAACCAGAATTCCCCGGGTAAAGCCTTTTTCGTCGGCCAACACCTCGACCGGCACGCTGTTCCAGGCCATTTCAATCTTTTCGTGCGAGGTGGCACGGTCTGCCATAATTTGCGAGGCACGCAGCTCATCGCGCCGGTGGATCAAGGTCACCTTCGAGCAGAACCGGGTCAGAAAGAGGGCTTCTTCACAGGCCGAGTCTCCGCCACCGATGACCACGACATCCATGTCGCGATAAAATGCGCCGTCGCAGGTCGCGCAGGTGGTGACGCCCTTGCCCCCATACATTTCCTGCTCACCGGGAATGCCGAGCAGGCGGGGACGCGCCCCGGTCGCCACGATGACCGACTTCGCCTCGAAGACTTTATCACCGGCAAAGAGTTTTTTGACCCCACCCTCGACCTCGATTTTGTCCACCTTGGCATGTTCATAGCGGGCGCCGAATCTGGCCGCCTGCTTGCGCAGATTATCCATCATCATGAAACCGTCGATCCCCTCGGGGAATCCGGGAAAGTTTTCCACTTCCGAGGTGGTGGTCAACTGCCCTCCCGGCTGGGCACCTTCAAGCACCAGCGGATTGAGCTGGGCGCGCCCGGTGTAAATTGCAGCGGTGAGTCCGGCACAGCCTGTGCCAAGTATGATTACATCTTCCATAGTCTCTTTTTGGTTTTGAAGGGCCTGAGCAAACAACAGGACACTTTATTCTCAACTAAATTATGAAGTTTGCCTTTTTTCGAAAATCGCTTTTGGTTACAAGCCATGAAAATAGCCATTTCATTGCTCTCGCTCCTGCTGGTTCAGTGGGCGGTGGCTGCCGGGCTGCATCTAGGAGATGACCTTAAGACCACTCTGGAGAAGCTGGGGGAGCCGGAAGGCAGCATTGAGATGCAGGACCGCGTGCTCATGCTCTACCCGACGGGACGGGTGGTGCTGGAGCGAGACGCTGTCGTCGAAATCGACTTAATATCCGAGGCGGAATACGCAGAGCGGCGGGCGCGTTTGGAACAAGAGCGTGCAGAATGGCGGCTCGAGAGTGAGCGGCGCGCAGCCGCGCGGACTCAGGAGGGTGAATCCATTCGCGCCGCCCAGCGCGGTAGTCACGCCTTTGCCTCACGGCCCGCCAGGGATCGCGTCGATTACTGGCGACGGTTTCAGACACAGTATCCGGATGTTGATGTCTCTGACGAACTGGCCCGTGCGCTCGAAAGCTATCAAACCGAACTGGCGGAGCTGAGGACGCAGCAGCAAATTGCGCAGCTACAGGCGCGTGTGGCAGAGGCGGAAAAAGAGGCCACCTCCGCTCGCCTGGAAACCGAAAAGCTTAAACGGGAAGCCGAGCGCGAGCGTCAATCCCAGCGCTTCGGCCTGCGCCATTACTACGACCCCGTCGTCGTCCGTCCACGCATCTACCACCCACAACCCAGCACGGTCACGATCATTACCGAAGGCAATCAAAGAAGATTGATTCAGCATGAGCGAAAACCACCGAGACCGGACTACTGGCAGTTCCGCAGCTACAACCCTGATGGAACTGCCGAGCGCGTCGCGCGCTACCTACACGAGCGCTGAATCCAGTGAATATTTATTCTGCCGGATCGGGCCGCAATCCGCTCATTAGTGCTGCCGCCTCGCGGGCGATACCTTCACGGCAAAGCTTACTGGCCGGATAGATGTCCTGAGCCGCAAGATAAGCAGCCAGCGCCCCGGCATGTTGATTGTCCGCTGCTTGACGGTTGGCCCGGTCCAAGTGAGAGACAAAGCCGGAAACTCGCGGCGCCAATTCAGCCCGTGCCCGATTCATCGGCCCATCGCTGTCATCGATCCGGGCCGCTTCCACCAGCAACTCCCATGCGGCATAGGCTTCGCCCTGCTGCACCAATTCCTCACTTTGCCGCACCAACAGCTCAATGCGGGCCACCTCGTCGATCACCTCCATCAGGAGCGGGCGCCGCTCCGCATCATCGGAGAGCGCAAAGCCCAGCTCCAGCCGGCGTTCGTAAATCGCACGTCGGTCATTGCGTTGATAAAGATCATCAAATATCTGCACGCCCTGCGTGCTGGCCGTCGCCAACTTGGTCGTTTCCATTTGAAAATTACGAATAGCGGGATTGGAGGGCCAGATGTCTATTGCCTGAGCGAGCTCCTGGCGGGCCCGGTCGATTTGCCCCAGGTTACGATACTGTGTGGCCGCAAACACCGCCATATCGCTCATGCTCTTGGCCGTTTCGATGCCGGAGAGCACCCGCGTCCGGGGAAAGTCATTCGCCATCCCGGCGATCTGCTTGGCCAGGATCTCCAACTCGGCATAATCCTTGGCCTGGGCCAGGTCACCGGCTTCGATCAAGCTACGGTAGAGTTGCAGCAAGTGGCGGCGCTGCTCGGTCGGGATTTTATTCAGCTCGGTCAAATATTCTCCCAGGAA
>PXBU01000332.1 GCA_003566795.1 Puniceicoccaceae bacterium
CCGACCACCGACCACCGACCACCGACCACCGACCACCGACCACCGACCACCGACCATGAAACCTCACGCACTGGTTACCAACGACGACGGCATCGACTCCGCCTTTCTTCACCAGCTGGTCGAAGCGCTGCTGCCGGAATTCCGCGTTTCGGTGGCGGCACCGGCCTTCGAGCAGAGCTGGATCGGGCGGGCCATGAGCCGGCGGGGTGAGGTCGAGGTCATTCACAGCCCTTCTACCTTTGCCGGCACCGCAGAGGCTTGGGCGATTAGCGGCACGCCGACGGATTGCGTGAATATCGCGTTCGGCCACTTACTCCCGCAAAAGCCGGACATTGTCCTCTCGGGCATCAACATCGGCTACAATACCACGGAGACCCTGATCCTGAGCTCCGGCACCGTCGCCGGTGCCATCGAAGGCGCGCTCTGGGGCCTGCCCGCCATCGCCTTCAGCATGTGTGTGCCAAATGAGCTATTCCCCGAAGTGAGCCGCTCAAAGGGCCAGACCTCCGGCAACTTTGCGCGCTCGCTTACAAGTGCTGCCGAGCAGGCGGCTCGCATCAGCCGTGACGCACTCGAGTCGCCGGCACCGACCGGCACAGTCGTCAACATCAACTTCCCCTCAGCAACGACGCCGGCCACTGAGATCAGGGAAACCCGACCGGCGAAAGTCGAGCTCGGCAGCCTCTTCGAAGAAGCACGCCCCGGTAAATTTCGTTTCAGCTTTCATCACGGCACCGAGATTCATGCCGCTCCCGATACGGATCGAGGTGCCCTGGATGCAGGTTACATCAGCCGGAGCGTGCTGGATTTCGCTAAGGTCGGCGCGCGGTGAGGCCTGCATGGTGCGGCTAAAAATTCCAACAAAATTTGCGCAACCCTGGTCGCGCATCTACACCGCGAATAAGACTTGCCTGACCAAGCCGCGCAGCATAAGCCCCTGACATGATCATAATCACTGGCGGAAAATACAGCCTACCCGCTGTTCTAAGAGGTGTGTCCCCACACCTACTCGCTCTCACGCTCGCACTCTCCCCCGCCACCGCACTGGCACAAACCTCCGAGGACTCGTTCCGCGGCACCTGGCAGGTGGAGACTCCAGAGGACGGAGCCTTGATCCTGCTACTGAAGAGTCAGGGGATCGCCTCCTATTTTTGGGGTGATAATGCCGACCGCACCGTTTATCAGGGCAGCTGGACCTTCGCCGAATCCATCGCCACGGCCACCTGGAGGGACGACTCGTCCCATTTAATTGAAAGAACAGAATCCGGCCTACAGATTACTTACACCAACGCGGCGGGAGACCGCATCTACAGTTCGCTGGCAGAACGCATCCCCCAGGAAATACTCGGGCAGTGGGCGAAGCCACCGACTCGTGAGGATGAGATGCGTTCGGATCGGGACGAAGCCAGAGGCTTCTTTGGAATTTGGCAGCTGGCCGATTCCGAAAACTTTCTTTTCGTGGAGCCGGACCGCACCACAGCCAGCAATATGGGTGAAAGAGGCGGCCAGCGCGGCCAGTGGGCCAGGCAGGGTCGAGAGCTGCATATTGTTTGGGATAGTGGCCAATATGGCATCCTGCGCGAAACAGAGCGCGGATTTGACTACAAGCAGGTCGACCCTGGAGAAGTGATCGAAGACGATGAGACGGACACAGAAGTTGCCAGCCGCACCATTGAGTCCCGGGTGGCTTCGGACTGGTTTACCAACTATCAGGCTGAGCGCGCTGCCGATCCGGCCGGCCTGGCATTCTCCAGCCTCAGAGATGCGCGCGCGTTCTACCGTGGCAACTGGCTGGTGCGCCACAATGAACGCACTTTGGAACAGATCGAACTCGGACGCTTCGGCGGTCTCAAAACATCCAAAGACCGTTCGCTGGGGGGCCAATGGACCATGAGTGGGCAGGATGTCTTCCTGCGCTGGGATGATGGCATGCGCCAAGTTCTCTCTCCGGTCGGACGCGGCTTCATTCTCTACGCCTATCGCCCCGGGCGCCCACTCGATGGTGTGCCGACACGCATCCAAATGGCGGCGCCTGCCGATGCCGCCAAACTCAGCGAGCATCTGGAGGGGCGCAAAGAGGTCGCCAAGCAGATGCGGGAAATGGCAGAGGCGGCCGGATTTGATTCGGCCAGACAGCGGGATGCCGGATGGGGGCGCACCTTCGCCCGCTGGGCTTGGCCTTTTGGGGATGATACTGACGCCCTGAGCACGCAAGAACTACTGGAAGCCGAATTTGAACCGGGCCAAGCCAGCGACCCCTGGTGGTGGCCGGTATGGAGCGAGCCATCCCGCGAAGAGAGCGAGGCGCCCCAGAGTCCTGCGGAGGACCCAATGGACGATCCTGCCACCGAAGTGATGCCGGAAAGCGACGATGGAATCGATCCCCCGCTGGACAGAACAGAAGTTGACACAGGCAAGCCAGCTGAGGAAGCCGACCCCGTTGTGCAGGAGAGCGAAGACGAAGACACCCGCCCGACGCGATCGCCGCAACGCAGCCGCAGCACCAGAGACTGGCTTTGGCCCTTCTAGTGACGGCTTCACATTTGACCCCGTCGATTTTTCCCTCCTCTTATTTCTCAATGACCACTGCAACTGCAAGCACCGCACTCAATGCCACGCCTCTCGATCAGATCGATCCCGAGATCGCCGCCGCTGTCGCCGCCGAGCGCCAGCGCCAGGAGAGCCATATCGAGCTGATCGCCTCCGAGAACTTCACCTATCCGGCCGTAATGGAAGCCCAAGGTAGCGTGCTGACCAATAAATATGCCGAGGGCTATCCCGGCAAGCGCTGGTATGGCGGCTGCGAGCATGTCGATGTCGTGGAGCGTCTCGCCATCGAGCGGGCCAAGGAACTCTTCGGCGCGGATCACGCCAACGTCCAGCCACACTCCGGCTCACAAGCCAATTTTGCCGTTTACACCTCCGTGCTGCAGCCGGGCGACAAAGTGCTTGGCATGAACCTGGCCCACGGCGGGCACCTGACCCACGGCAACCCGGTCAACTTCTCGGGCAAGCTCTACGAATTTGTCCAATACGGCGTGCGTGAGGACACCGGCCTGATCGATTACGAAGAACTCGCCGCCGTCGCTGAAAAGGAAAAGCCCAAAATGATCACGGTCGGCGCATCCGCCTACTCGCGCGTGATCGACTTCGAGCGCATGGGCGCGATCGCCCGCTCGGTCGGAGCTTATCTGTTTGCCGATATCGCCCACATCGCCGGCCTGGTGGCCGCAGGCGTGCACCCCTCCCCGGTCCCGCACGCCGATTTCGTCACCACCACCACGCACAAGACCCTGCGCGGCCCGCGTGGCGGACTCATCCTTTGCAAGGCCGAGCACGCCAAAAAAATCGACTCCGCCATGTTCCCCGGCGGCCAAGGCGGCCCGCTCATGCACGTCATCGCAGCCAAGGCCATCTGCTTCGCCGAAGCGCTCAAACCAGAGTTTAAGGCCTACGCCACCCAGGTAGTCAAAAATTCGCAAGCCCTCGCCAGCGCCATGATGGCACTCGGCTACAAGGTCATCTCCGGCGGCTCGGACAACCATCTCTTCCTGGTGGACCTGCGCGAAAACCTGCCGGATCTCACTGCCAAGGTGGCCCAGGAGACGCTCGATCTGGCCCACATCACTTGCAATAAAAATGCCGTTCCTTTCGAGACGCGCTCGCCCTTCAAAGCCTCCGGCATCCGTCTCGGCACCCCCGCCGTGACCAGCCGTGGCTTCGACGAAGCGGATATGGCCGAGATCGCCGCCTGCATCGACAAAGTGCTCAAAGCCATCGACACCGACGACCTCGATGAGGCCCTCACCGAGGTCAA
>PXBU01000139.1 GCA_003566795.1 Puniceicoccaceae bacterium
AATAGCCGCTTCACGGCACCGGCGGCTAACTGCCCGGTGATCGATCCCGAATGGGAAAAACCCGAGGGCGTGCGTATCCATGCGATTATTTTTGGTGGTCGCCGGATGAGCGATGTGCCGCTGGTGACCCAAGCCTTTAACTGGGGCCACGGCGTCTATCTCGGTGCGACCATCGGTTCGGAGATGACAGCTGCCGCCGAGGGCACGCTGGGAACAATCCGTCGTGACCCGATGGCGATGCTGCCCTTCTGTGGCTATCATATGGGCGATTACTTCCGGCACTGGATCCGCATGCAGCGCCACTTGAAGGAGACGCCGCGCATCTTTAATGTGAACTGGTTCCGCAAGGATGAGGCGGGTAACATGCTCTGGCCGGGCTTCAGCCAAAACATGCGCCCACTGCGCTGGATCGTCGAGCGCGCGACCGGCCGGGTGGGGGCCAAGGAGACGCCGATTGGCTGGATGCCTCGCTACGAGGATATGGATTGGCGTGGTATTGACTTCAGCGAAGAGGATTTCAATCAGCTGATGGGCTTCGACCGCGACCGCATCCGCATGCAGACGCTGCCGCACGAGGAGCTCTTCCTGCGGCTGCATTCCAACTTGCCGAAAGAAATGATCTTTGAACGGGAGTTGTTGATCTCCCGCCTGTAGTGTAGAGCAGAGTCATGAGTGAGCAAAAAATTCGTTGTGGTGTCGTTGGCACTGGTTATCTGGGGCAGCACCACGCCCGCATTTATGCGGCTCTGGCAAGCACCCAGCTCGTGGGTATCGTGGAGGCCGATGATGCGCGGGCCGAGGAAATCTGCCAGCTGTACGGGTGTGAGCGTTTCTCCAGCGCGGAGCAGCTGGCGGAGCAATGCGACGCCGTCAGTGTGGTGGTGCCGACGGACCAGCACGCCGCCGTAGCGGTGCCGCTCTTGCAGGGGGGGTGCCACTTGTTGATTGAGAAGCCGCTCTGCACCAGCCTGGCGGAAGCTGAAGAGATACTCGCCGCGGCCAAGGCGAATGGCTGCATCGTGCAGGTCGGCCATATCGAGCATTACAATCCGGTCATGGGCTACTTGGAGAATGCCGTGACCCGGCCGCAGTTTTTGACGGCTGAGCGCTTGGCCCCGTTTAATCCACGCGGCACCGAGGTCGGCGTCGTGCTGGACTTGATGATCCACGATATTGGGATCATTTTGGCGCTGGTGCGCTCGCCCATCAAACACATCGATGCCATCGGAGTGAATGTGCTGTCGAACAGTGAGGACATCGCCAACGCCCGCATTACTTTCGAGAACGGCTGTGTCGCCAATATCAATACCAGCCGCGTCAGTCAAAAGAAGGTGCGGGAAATTCGGGTCTTCCAACCCGCCAATTATCTCTCGCTCGATTTTATGAATCAGAGCGGGCATTTCCTGCGCAAGGAGGGCCCCGAGTTGGTGCGCGAGGAAATCCCGATTGAAAAAGAGGAGCCGCTCAAACTGGAACTGGCTTCATTCGCGCAAGTTGTCCGCGAAGCCAGTCAGCCGAAGGTCGGCGCTGAGCTGGGTAAGTCAGCACTCGAAGTGGCGATCCAGATTACGGAGATGATTGATGAACGTCGAACGTCGAATGTGGGACATCGAACGGGAGAAGATCGAACATCGAATTGCTAATGCAACATTGGACAGGGGAACATTGAGCGTGGAAGATCGAACATCGGATTCTCATTCGACATTAGACGTTCAGCGTTCGATGTCCGATGTTCCTCCGCTGCCGGCACCGTTGGAGGGTCCGCCGGACCTGTTGATCATCGCGGGCGAGCACTCTGGTGATGAGCACGCCGCGCAATTGGTGGCGGAGCTGAAACAGAAAAACCCGGAGCTGAAGATCGCTTGCCTGGGCGGGGTGCACTTGCAGGCCGCCGGCGCGCAGTTGCTGTATGATCTGACTGCCGTCTCCATTGTGGGCTTTGTCGAGGTGCTCAAGCACTTGAGCTTCTTCAAAGCACTCTTTCGGCGCACCCTCGACTGGATTGAGCGTTATCCGCCACGGCAGATTTGTTTCGTGGACTACCCCGGCTTTAATCTGCGGCTGGCGGAGCAGTTGCAGCGCAGGGGACTCAGCCGCAAGGGCGGGGGCGAGATCATGCTGAGCTACTACATCGGCCCCCAGGTCTGGGCTTGGAAAGCCCAGCGACGTTTTAAAATGGCCCAGCTCCTCGACCGGCTGGGAGTTATTTTTCCCTTCGAGGTGGCGTGCTATCAGGACACCGAATTGCCAGTGGAGTTTGTCGGGCACCCCTTTGTGCAGCCCGGCTATGAGTCGCCGCTGGTATATCAGTCCGATGCGCCGGTGTTGCTCCTGCCCGGCAGCCGCACCGCCGCAGTGGGGCGGATATTCCCCATGTTGCTGAATGCCTTCGCCTTGGCTTTGAAGACGGACCCCGACTTACGGGCGCGGGTGATCTATCCCAGTTCCCAGATTCTGGCACAACTGGAGCAGATCCTCACCGCCTATCCAAAGCTGCAAGGGGCCATCAGTTTTTGCTCGAACGCCGAAAAAGGCATCCCAGCCAGCGCGGTGCTGATGAGTTCGGGCACCATGTCATTGTCCGTGGCCCTCAGCGGTATTCCCGGCGCGATCGCCTACCGCCTGCATCCGATGAGCTACTGGATGGGGCGCTATCTGGTCAAGGTGCCCTACATAGGCATCGCCAATCTGCTGCTGCAGCGCCCCCTGCACCAAGAGTATATCCAGGGCGCCGCAACGCCAAAAAACTTGGCCCGCGAGATGATTCAGGCCCGCACCGCAGCCGCCGCCAAGCAGGCCGCGGAATCAGCCAAAGAGCTGCGCCGCCTGCTCCAGCCGGAGGGCAATGCCAACGCCGCCGAATGGCTCAGCCGACCGCTGAGCCGTTGAGCCCTCTCGCACCCAGCTCAGCCTCAATTGCCTCTAGGCGAGCGGCAGCACGTGGAGCCTGCGCATGGCACCATCGCCGTCCAGGCGATGGCCCCGGTCGCCTTGGCGGATTGTGTCAATAGTGGCAAGAGAGCCAGCTGGAAGGCGAAAATCACCCGTGCCCGGCAGGCGAATATTTTTTAAAAGACACCCCCGACCTGCGCTACACCTACACCCGCAGCGGACAGCAGTCGGTCGTCGAAGACGGCCAGTTCGCCACCGCCGCCTTCTCAGCGGGCGACATCCTCGCGAGCGTCCCCGCACTCGACACCACCCGCTACACCTACGACTACAGCTACACCAGCGAATTCCAGGTGGATACGGAGACCGTCTCCGGCCTACTGACTGCCGACGCGGTCCTCACCCGCGGCTACCAGGACGGCACCGAGACCGAGACCATAGGTCTGGTCGGGCGCAGCGCGGGTTACAGCCTCAGCACGGATGGCGGCAGCAACATCGATGCGGAGGCCACCTACACCTACGATTCCGCCGGACGCCTGGAAACCGTCGCCGACGACACCGACACCTTCACCTACGGCTATCTTGCAAATACGCGCAATCAGCTTGAATCAATGGAGGGACCGGTCCATACTGTCACCTATTCGTATGAATCCGGCCGCAACGCAATGACGAACATCGAGAACAAAAGAACCGCAGGCGGCACCGGCGTGGTCAGCAACTACGCCTACACCTACAACGCTCTCGGCCAGCGCGCCGACCGCGAGCAGAGCGGCACCGCCTTCACTGCCACGACCAAGGACACCTTCAGCTACGATTACCTCGGCCAAGTCACCGCCTCCAGTAACGATACCTTGACCGCCACCGAGTGGAACCCCACTTACACCTACGACGAAATCGGCAACCGCCTCACCGCCGTA
>PXBU01000252.1 GCA_003566795.1 Puniceicoccaceae bacterium
CTGGAAATCTTGGCGTTCGGTGGTGCTGAATTCTGATGGCATAGTCCTGAACCTGAACATCGCTCATCTTGCCCCAGTCGATCATGTGCTTTGGTCCATCTGGGGCTTTTGCGTTCTGGAGCCGGCTTCTGGCGGCGAGTTGGTGCTGGAGGGGGCGGCGCCGGCCTTGATGGACGCTTTGGC
This sequence comes from Puniceicoccaceae bacterium, assembly GCA_003566795.1. Lineage (GTDB taxonomy): Bacteria > Verrucomicrobiota > Verrucomicrobiia > Opitutales > Coraliomargaritaceae > Coraliomargarita_B. Next base: position 184 of record PXBU01000252.1, read on the forward strand.
AGCGATGGGCGGAGCTTGTGGTGTTGCGGTTGCGGCTGGCGACGGGCTCGAGTTGGATCCGTCCAGGCCCTTTGTGGCCGTTTCGTCGGCCGGGGTGGTGAGTTCGGCACTGATGCGCCATGCGCGGGAGGTCTGCGTTTTTCCTGCCGGCCCGTTGGAGACCGTGGCTGCGGAGTGGTTCTGGGATGGGCGCTGGATGGCGGGTTTCGGGACACGGGTAAGGGCGGCGGCTCGTTCGGCGCTCGGCGACGAGTCCATCGCTGCGGTGGATCAAGCGCTGCGGTGCATTGCCCCATGGCAGCCGACGGTGTCGCTGGTGTCGTCGGTGTTCACGGCCGATCGCTTTCTTGACCATTTTCTGGATAACTGCGCGGGACTGGCTGGGTATCGGGAGATGGTGATGGAGCTGGATTTGGCCCATCTGGCGGGGTTTCCGCGAACTTTGTTGGGGTTGAGGTGAGCTTTGAACAGAAGCGCGCCGCATTCTAAGACTCTATTGTCTGAATGAGTCGCTAGTCTAGGCGCGCGGTTTTGAGCTTGCGCTTTTGAGTCAGCGAGGTATCTTTTAGCCATGCGCATCATCCGCTCCGACACCTTCCGTATCGAGTCTTGCCCCGAAGGGCGTCAGGCCTTGGGCGGACTGCTCGAGCAGTACCGGTGCCTGGTGCGCGATCTGATGACGGTGATCAACACCCACTGGCCGGTGTTGGGCGCACTGGAAGGCCATCGCATCATCCAGTCCACCGAAGCCCTGATGCACCCGACCAGCAAGCGCCCGGTGGTGAAGTATGGGTATTTCCATCGTCGCTACTACAAGTTCCCCAGCTACCTGCGCCGGGCTGCCATTGCCGATGCGGCCGGTCAGGTCCGGTCATTCCATTCCCGCTACAACCGCTGGCTCGACGGCGAGCGCCGACGGGGTGATGAGAAGCCACCCAAGCTGACTTGCGCCACCTCGACCTTCCCCAGCCTGTATCGGGGCCAGTGTGTCCGCTTCAGTGACGATGGCCGCACGGCCTGGATCAAGGTCTACTGGCAGCGCGACTGGATCTGGCGGGCTTATCGCCTGACCGGCACGGCGCGTTATGCCGGCCAGGGCCGGGCCATGAGCCCACTGCTGAGGTGCAAGCGGGGCTGTTGGTCACTGTCGGTTCCAATCGAGATCGACATCGAGCGGCGGGCTGATACGCCAGGTCGGGTACTGGCGATCGATGTGGGTATGAACACGACGGCCGCGGGCGCCATCGTTGATGTTGACGGCACGGTCCACGCGCGCTTTTTTGAGCGCCGTAGCGACAGCGACCGGGAACATCGACTCATGGCGCGCATCCGGGCGCGTGCCCGGGTGGCTGGTCGGCACGGTGGTCGCCTGCAGCGCGGGTTCTGCCGGGCCACCTATCGGCAGCTTCGCCATCTGGCCGACGACCAAGCCCACCAGATCAGTCGCCGGATCGTCAACCGGGCCATCGCCGGCGACTGCCAGGCCATCGTCCTGGAACAGCTCAAAGGGTTCCGTCCGACCGGTGGCAAGCGTCGCTCGCATCTCAATGCACGCTTCCATCGCTGGTATCACCGGATGCTCACTGAGCGGATCGAGGCCAAGGCGGCCGAAGCCGGTATCCGGACCATCCAGGTCTGGCCACGGGGCACCTCGGCCCAGGCGTTCGATGGCTCCGGCAAAGTTCGGCGGGATCGCACCAATGCCAGCCTGTGCGTCTTCCCCAGCGGAAAACGCTATAACACCGATCTCAATGCGGCCTACAACATCGCAGCCCGTGGGATCATCTACCTCACACAACCTGGCCGGCGCAAGTCGGCCGGGGGCGCGTCGGGGCAGAAGTCCCCGGCCGCACCGAGAAGTCCGGTGACGCTATCCAGCTTGTGGGCCAATCAGGCCCTCAACCAGGTTGGTTAGCGTTGGATTCCGCGATTCTATCGCCCTGGCGATGAGTCGACGGAGGCTTCAATGGTGTTCATGATCTTGCTCCCCCGTTCAGCCGAATAGTGCCTTTGCATCAATGGTGCATGATAATGCCGAATCGCCATAGTTTGGTTCGAACTGGATCCCGGTATAGGCCCCGGGGCAAGCCCGAGGCGACAGGTTGGGGTGGATGTCGGTACTTCGAGTTGGCCGACGACATCATCCAGATCCGCGCCTGCGACCACCCCATGCTGGAGTTTTTCGAGATGCTGGTGGTCTGCCAACTCCTGGCCATGGAAATCGCCATCCGGCTGGGTGCGGATGTGGATATGCCAAGGAACCTGGCCAAGAGTGTGACGGTGGAGTGACAAGGCCAACGATGGCGCTGCCCGGGCGTCACGTAGTGTGCGTCCTCCCAGGTTCGCGCTAAGATTGTCGGGACAAACGAAATTGAGGCTTCGCCATGAAACACTATTCTGCGGTAGTTGAACGGTGTCCGCACACTGGATATTTCGTTGGCTTTATCCCCGGTTTCCCAGGCGCGCATAGTCAGGCGGAAACTCTGGAGGAATTGCAAAGAAACCTCAAGGAAGTCATCGAGATGCTGCTTGAGGACGGTGAGCCGGTTTTGGAGTCCGAATTTATCGGAGTCCAAGATATCGCTGTTGCCTGAGCTTTGGGTAACCTGCCGGTTTTAAAGCCCAATGATGTTGTGACGATCCTGCTGCGTCTGGGTTTTGTTGAGGTTCGCCAGCGAGGGTCGCACAAGCAGTTCAGGCACCCCGATGGGCGAGCGACGACGGTGCCGTTCCATTCAGGACGCGACATTGCCACGCCATTGTTGCGCCAGATCAGCAAGGATATCGGAATGCCGGTTGATGCGTTTTTTTCAAAGCGCTGATCGGTGGTCAATCTTGATACTCGTGGCGAGGGCTTCGACTAAAGGTAACGCTGTCCAGTGAGAAAGCCTTCGGTAGCGCTGCCCAGCCGAGTGTTGTATGCGGTGCGCCACTCTTTTCCGTGTGCATCCAATGGCTATGCGGTGCGGACCCACGGTGTGGCCCGCGCCCTGTGTGTCAACATCCAGTCCAACAGTCTCTGATCGGTTTTATCTGTAACATTCAGGGCGCTAACGGAGTGGAAAAATGTCTGATTCCAACGAAGTGGTCACCGATCCGCGCCTTGAAAAGCGCACCCGCCGTCGATTCAGTGTAGCCGAGAGGAAGCGCCTGCTGGCTGAAGCCGACGCCCTGCCTTACGGGGAGAAAGGGGCCTGGCTGCGACGCCAGGGCCTGTATGCCGGCCAGCTGTCGACCTGGCGCAAGGAGCTTGCCGAGCATGGGGAGGCTGGTCTGGAGGCCCGAAAGCCCGGCCGGAAGCCTGCCGACCCGCGTGACAAGGAGATTGAGCGGCTCAAGAAGGCCAATGCCCGGCTGGAGAAGCGGGCCTATGTGGCCGAACAGCTGGTGGATCTCCAAAAAAAAGTATTGCACCTGTTCGAGACCGACAAAGGCGAGCAGAAGTCATGAGCACGCTTCAGTCATTGCCTGCGGAGGTATCGAAGTCTGCCGCTTGCCGGGCACTGGATGTGCCGCGGCACTGGTGTTACCCGGACGGTCGCCGCCGCTATCAGCGAAAGGCTGAGCCCGCCGTGGGAAGAGGCTTGAGCCCAGCCGAAGATC
>PXBU01000376.1 GCA_003566795.1 Puniceicoccaceae bacterium
CGGTCCCTTGGGGTCGAGCGCGGACTGGTGCTGGTCGATTTTGAAGCAGCCGCTCAACAGCAGCCCGCCGAGCAGCGCGGCACTTAAGGAGAGGATACGCAGAATCTTCATAGGGAAAATAGAATACGGTCGACCACCATTAGCAGTAGGTAGCAGGGCAGGAAGATAATGGAGGCCAGGAAGAGGCGCCGGGCCGGTTGGTCGCGGTCAGCCGCCTGATACATCCGGAGTGCCTCGCGTAAATAACCAAGTGAGAGCAACGAACCGCCCAGTAGAAAGAGCCAGCCGCTCTCATTGGCCAACCAAGCCAGCGCGGTGAGCACCAGCAGCGGCACCGCCCAGATGACGGCCCGTAGTGCGACCTCTCGTCCTGTCGCATCGTGCAGACTCAGCATTTGAAAGCCGCCGCGCTGGTAGTCCGCCCGGTAAAGCCAGGAGATCGCCATAAAGTGGGGCAACTGCCAGGCATAGAGAATCGCAAATAAAAACATGCCGACCCAGCCGATCGAGCCCTCGGCGGCGACCCAGCCAATTAAGGGGGGGAGGGCACCGGGAATCGCACCAAATTCGGTGGACCAGGGGGTGACTTTTTTCAGCGGGGTGTAGAGCAGCACATAGGTGACAACGGTGACCGCAGTCAGCACGCCCGCCAGTGCATTGCTGCCCAGCCAGACGATAGCCGGACCAATCAGGCAGAGTGCCAGGCCGAAGCCGAGCGTCGCCTGGGCACTGATTGCCCCTTGGGGAAGCGGTCGATCCGCTGTCCGGGGCATGCGGGCGTCCTCCTCCCGCTCCCACCATTGGTTCAGCGCAGCCGCGCCGCCCGCCGCCAGCGCAGTGCCGAAGAAAACGGAGGTCAGCGCCCAGGCATCACTGGTAGAGGCGGCGAGATAACCCAATAGCGCACTGATCACCGCCATGGCGGAGAGGCGTGGCTTGGTCAGCTCCCAGTAGGTGGCCAGCGAGGTGCGACGACTCAAGCTGATATTGGCAAGCGTGGCAGTGTCGTTCAAAGAAGCTAATTTTTCGGGTGGCATGGTGATCGATTGCTATGAGCGGAGGGCTGCGGGGGTGGCTGTCGGAGATTGCTTGGTCGGGGCAGCGGCTTTGATGCTGCTGTCGGGGCTTTCCAGCGCCGAATGGTAGCAGAAGAAGTGGGTGGCCCAGGTCGCTGCCAGCAGGAAGGCGCTGTTGAGCACGTGCATGGTGGTGATGAACGGCGCGCGCCCCATCCAGATCACTGCGGCACCCAGCGCGATTTGGACGACGAGCAGGATGCAGCAGCTTATCCCTAGCGCGCGGATGTGGCCGTGCGCCGTCTCGCGCAGCAATCGGACGATCCAGTAGCCATAGACTGCGGTGATCACGACTGCCAGAGCGCGATGGGCAAAATGAATGCTGACGCCGAAATACCAGGTATCCGGAATCAATCGCCCCTCCGGGGTGAGCGGAAAGGTCGGGATGGCCAGGCCAGCACCCTTGTGGCGCATGATTGCCGCCACAATAAGCTGCACGAAAAGGAGCCCCATTAGGACCAGGCCGGTCGTCTGGGTGAGGCGCTGGGTGCTCTCCGGCGTCTCGCGCAGTTGGTGCCAGATGCGGGTCTGCCCGAGGGCAATAGCAGCCAGCATACAGAAAAATACCTGAGCCAAGCAGCCATGCACGATGGCATAGTTGACCTCGTTCTCCAGCACCCGTACGCCGCCAAGTATCCCCTGGATAATCACGAGCACCAGAGCGGCCAGCCCCATCTGGCGCATCCACTTCCGTGCCTCCACCCGCCAGATCCAGATGGCCAGCACCAAGACCAGGTTGCCGACAATCATCCCCAGCAGCCGGTGGCTGTGCTCGGCCGCCATGGCTGGATCCTGCATCCAACCCTCGGGGTTGATCGAGCCATTCGAGAGCGGCCAATCGGGAAAAACCATACCCGCACCGATAGTGGTGGTGAACCCGCCCGCATAGAGCAGGAAGAGTGTGACCACCAGCGTGCCAAAGCTATAGCGAGCCAGCCAGGGGCGGTAAGTTGTGGATCTCTCTTTCAATTCGGAGTTAGGGGGTATTAGAGTAAGATATAGGTTGTATTAGTATAAGTTACCTGCTAGTTACAATGCCGAATTCTTAAAAATTTAAATTTGTGGGCTAACCTGTCCACGGATCTCCATAAATCCCCCAAAAACTTAAGTGATGTTTCGCCACCAAATGTCTCCCCTGCGTTCGCTATCCTCACTGTTGCTGCCCCGCTGCGCTTCCCGTCGGCTTCCGTTGTGGACCTTGATCGGCGGGATGCTGGCGGCTCTCTTGAGCGCGCATGTTGCGGCAGCGCAGTCGGGTGAGGTCTCAGGCGTGCTTCAGAGTATCGATGAGCAGGGACGCGCTGAGCTGCTCCTCGACGAGCGAGACGTGATTCGGACCGTTCGCCTGTCAGCGGGAGACCGGGCTTATTTAAGTGCCGGTGATCGTATCCGGGGCAAGATGATTTCGCAGCCGGGTGGCTATCGATTGGAAACGGTTTGGCCGGACGAACCCGTCGTGACGGCCCAAATGCTGGCCATCAACAACCGGCTCCGGCGCGATACCCGTATCCGTGGTCGTCAGGTGTTTCGCAGTATGGGCGAGCGGCTGCCTGAATTTGCGCTCTTCAATCAGCATGGTGATGTCGTGCGCTCCAGTGACCTGCGGGGTAAGACCTGCGTGATCAATTTCATTTTCAGCCGCTGCCTGAATCCCCGCATGTGCCCGGCTGCGACCGACCGCATGCAGCAGCTGCAAGAGAAGGTTAAAGAGGCTGGATTGGAGGATGTTTTATTCATCTCTATCACGCTCGACCCGGACTTTGACACCCCCGGCGTGTTGCACACCTACGCCTCGGGTCGGGGGATCGACGGGTCCAACTTTTTCTTCTTAAGTGGACCCCGCCAGCCGCTGTTGGATCTGAAGGAGCAACTGGGCATCCTGGCCAACAAGGATCCCGAGCTAATTGTGGACCACACCATGCGCACCATCATCAGCGATCCCACTGGTAAGATTGTCTATCAAATCCCCGGCAGCATGTGGGATGTGAATGATTTCTTTAATCGTATCGAACAATTAAATACACCATCGGATGAAAGAGGATAGGTCGAAAAAGCGGCACTCGGTGCTGTGGATCACGCTGGGCTTCGTGTTACTCTATGTCTTGATCCGCAACGCCCCGGTGGAGCCCTGTGAAGTGCTCCATTATGGGCAATTTATGAATGAAGACGGCGCGGTCGAGGAGTGCGGCGAGGAAGCGACGACCTTCTTTGATATGACGCGCATCCGCTACCCGATCGAGGTGAAGCTGCAACCCCAGGGCGAGGTGCTGCCGGGGCGGGCGGCTACCTTCGATCTTTATTTGTCTGATTATCGGGGCAGAGGCATCGCCTACGACGACATTGCGGTCAGTCACACCGAGCGCATTCACCTCATGACGGTTGACCCCTCGCTGACCGACTACCAGCACCTGCACCCCCAGCCGGCCGGAGCACCGGGGCACTACCAGTTTGAGATGACGCCAGCGAAGGCCGGGACCTACCATGTCTATCTGGATTTTATCTCACTCATCAGCCAGCGGCGGGTTCTGGCCAAATCCGGATTTGAGGTGCAAGGCGCGGCGGCTGCGCCACAGTTTGAGAGAGCGACGCGGTTCGCGCTGGAGGATTATACCTTCGAGTTGCAAGTGCCGACAGGTGGTATTTTTCCGGCTGGGGAGGAAACCCAGTTTGAATTGAGTGTGCTTGCTGCCGGTGGGGA
>PXBU01000111.1 GCA_003566795.1 Puniceicoccaceae bacterium
ATATCGAGATCAACAACCCCTAAACACCGACTCATCAACGGTTCCCGACAAACATACACGCTTTTTTGTATCATCTTCCTTCGGAAGATCCTAATCCCCCCTACTCCTGCAACAGCTCCAGCATGGCCTCGGCAAAGCCCTTGCCAATACCGCTCATGATCTTGGCGGAGCCGAAGTAATGATAGCCCTGATCGGACTGGGCACGCCGTAGAACGTATTCGCGATAGTCTTCATAGCTGGGTTTCTCCGTCCACACAGGCTTGCCGTCAGGACCTTTTACCTTTGCCCAATCTCCGCTATTCAGCCGCTGGCTGCTACCCGTGTTCGCGATCAAGTCCACCAGCTCTTGATCCCAATATTTCCCGGTCCGGACATTCGCCACCGTACCCTGGAACGCTGGTTTCTGTGCGACCGCGGCTTGCGCCTGCTGGAAGTATCCCAGGTTACTGCGGGGAGGATCCTCGTCTCCACCTACACCCAGAACACCGATCACGAACGGCATATCGGGTGCGTTGAGATCATTACGGGTATCCCGAATAAAATGCTCAAGCAGCCATGTGTATTTGTCGTACCCGCCCGGCCTGTCCCGGTTGGGGTACGTTCCGCCACTGACCAGATCATTGTAGCCTTGGAACCAGACAAAGCCGGCAATCTCATAGCCAGCCTCTTCATCATACGCCGGATGAACGTTCCCGAGGTCGCCCAATACATCCTTCACATGGCTGATCATCTTGCGATAATAACCACCGCGATCAGCCTCTCGCTCAATCGCCTGTTCTTTCATCCTTTCAATATGTTGGGGTAGTGCCGCCCGGCCACCATCGAGAGTCTCGGCGATATCAAAATCAAACGTTTTGATTTCTCCTTCACGCCACAAGGTAACGTTGAGCATCCAGTCACCGTCAATGGATCTTGCGCCCCAGTACGTTTCCCGCCACTGTTCGATCGCGTCTTCGCCCAGGCCAGCGCCATTCAAACCGAGGATCAGGTCACCCCTCCGAAACGCACGGCCGGGAACCTGTTCTTCCCGTCTCGCACGGAATGCAATGGCGATGGGGTGTACGCCATTCATCTCGTCGAGCTGCACACCGCGCATCCCCGAAATTCCCAAATAACTACCGGTGTTACGACTGGCTTCCTCCGGAACCACATCCTCGGCGTCCACGTAGTCTGCAGGTAAGTCCAGACTCTCCGGTATCGGGATAATCTCTACTTCTTCCTCTTCCAAGTCTGGATGCCCCGGTGGCGGCTCCCACTCCCCCGCACTAGGCGAACGGAAATGATAATTCAGAGAGCGCCCACCCTGGGAAGTTTTAATAATCAGAAACGGTTCATCCAACGCCTCGTACATATAGATACCAAAAGGATAATCCGGCCCTAGCATATTCCCCCTGCTTCCTCCGCCATATCGTGGCGCTAGTGGCCCGCCTTCTTTATCCCGCCACTGTGAAACTTGCACGGCATCCAGAATCACCGGGTTACCATCCGCATCAAACATGGCCGCAAACGCCTCGGCTGTGTCAGGAAACATCTGGATATGCGCAAGCGTATTCGTATGAACCATCCCGGTCGCATTCGACTGCCCGGCCAGAATAAATACCTTCAAAGGGTTCGCCATAGCTTGACAAGCCACAAGAACCGCACATGCGGAAAAAACCAACACTCTCGACATCACTCTCATTTTATCCCTTTCTGATATACCGTCACTCCAGTTCACAGTGCTGTTGAGATATCCTAGTCAGATCAAATACGAATCAACAATTGCATAATCGCGTCAAATGGATTGCAATCCTGCGACAAACCGCGCTATAACGCGTTAGAATCTCGCGAAACAAATCAAGAAGAAGATAGCTATAATCGTAGCCCTCGTAAACGCCAACTCCTCGATGCGGCAAAGGTCGCCTTCCTCACCTTCAAAACAAAGCAATACTGCGAGCTTTCCTCGGAGCCCACCTATGGCTTTTAAGCCAGCAGATCAATAATAATAGGTCAAGGCACGATGGCACTCATTCGCAGAATAAATAAAGACATAGCAATCCTTCGCGATCTTGCGGGCTAGACTCGAAGAGTGTCGAACCGTGATTTTGTTCCTTATCCGGCAACGTCTTGCGCGTGGCATTACGATCCGGTAAACGCGTCTGAGAATCAATGATCGTATACATATCCGCAGGGGCAAGTTCGGCGCAGCGGACCCCACCACTTTCTTTGCGCCCCATGCCCCAGAAGGCATACATCTGCACCGAACCATCCGCCTGTTCATCAACCAAAACAACAGGCCCCACCCCCTGTGCGAGCGACCCTACAGTGATGCTGATAGTCTGACGAAGCGCATCGGCTCGTCATCCGGATCAAGGGCGAAGTGCCAGCGGGTGAATCCCGCAGATACGCCGGACTGGTCTGGATGGACGGTGGCTAGGTCAGGGCGCGGATGCCAGTCACTGAGGAGGTCCGTGGTCGACTCGAAAGCGACGTGAATTTCGTCTGTTGCAGTGAGGGTGCGGAGTACGATCTTTATCCCATCAACGTTTATATCGAGTGGCCACACGGTTGGCGTGAACGGGTCGGTTCCGAAGATAAACTCGAAAAGATTGATCCATGGGTCGCCATCGGGATTGCCATAGGCGAGGGCGGCGCGTCCGGCTGCGGTTGGCAGTCCTAGTTCGCGGCCCCAGTCGAGGAAGGTATCGCGTTGGTCGGCCGGGCCATAGGTGAGTTGCGCGGTGGCGGTGGTGGCGGTGTCGGATACCACCCGCACCCAGTGGGCGTGGAACCCCTCAGGGAAAAGATGGGTAACGGTTTCTCCGGCGCTGAGGCTGAAGGATTGATAGGTGGACCAGGTGCCATCGGCGACGAAATCGACCTCGACGGTGATGGTGGCGGCATTGGAGGTCGTGAGCGTCAGCTCCTTGCGGTCGTAGCCATACATCAGGTAGGGATCGGACGGCGTATTCGCGTTGACGGTGATGTCCTTCCAGGGGCCGCCGTAGCCGCGGGGCTCGCCCATTTGCCAGATATCGTCCACCTCACCGAGCCAGAGGGCGGCACCGGACGGGCTACGCACCAGCGAGTCCGTGGCCTCGGCATCGTCGAGCACGCCGGTGAGGACGAGGAGCCCGCGCCAGGAGGTGAAGTCGGTGATGCGCTTGCCATGGGTGGCGAGCGGCCGCATCCGGTAGCGGCCTCCGGAGTTGTTGCGGGGCACTTCGTAGAAGGTTCCGTGGAGATTCAGCAGTTGGCGCTCGGTGACGACCTCACGGAAGCCGCGGGCCCAGCCGGAAAGGAATTCAGAATCGTAGAGCGGGTCGAGCCTCGGCAGGCGCAGGCGTGTGCTGCCGCTGGTGACCCAAACCGAGGCCGCGTCATCGCCGAAGGCCTTGCCGAGCGAGCCTTGCGAGCGCAGGTTGGATTCGGCGTTGGCATTGCTGATGTCTTGCAATGCCAGGTTTTCCCCGATCCGGTGGTAGCCATGGTTCGACGCGAACTCGAGTTGGAGGTCGGTGCCGGACATCGGGCGGAGGATCCCGTCGGAGTGACCGGCGGTGTCGCGGATGTCGGCGAGCGCGGCGAAGCGGTCGCCACCGAGGGAGGCGATTGGCGCATGCGGGTAGGGATTGGAGAGGAGAAAGTAGGCCGTGAGATCGCTGGAGGCCGCCTCGGTCTTCAGCCGCAGCCATTCGGCGGGGTGGTCGTTGAAAATCTCGAAAATATATCCGTTTGCGGGGATGTTGACCGTTTTCTCGGGCGACCAGGCGCCCGTTCCGTCGGA
>PXBU01000311.1 GCA_003566795.1 Puniceicoccaceae bacterium
GATGCTGCGCCGTAGGTGTGTTCAGGGTCCTAAAATAAGGTAGCTGATTTATTTTATTAGAGGAGGGGTTCCTTTGTAAATTTGTTTTGCTTTGAGAGCAGCCTTACAAAACGGTCCCGAACCACTAAAGTTCCAGAGCTAAGAGGTTCACTTTCTTGACAGCGTGATCCACATGATAAGTGAGTAGCCACCGTTCAAATGTGATGAAATGGTAGAGGTTCCCTTCTTCGTCGGAGAACTGTTCCTCGCTGAGACCTTCGGGATCCTTCGTCAGATGATCAAAGAAGTCCGCCAGCTTTTGCCTTTGACGCTCGCCTCGAACCGTCAGCAATTTCTCGACAACCTGCTGGGAGGCGGACCAATGATACACGTTCATAAACCGCTTTTGGAAAGACGCTCGTGCAGATCGAGAACCTGATCCCGAGCTACCTCGTTACCGTGTTGCATCGCTTTGAGACGCTGATTCATTTCCTGAGCATAAGCAGTATCGCTAATGCGCTCTTTCATCCTGAGGTAGGCACTCAGATAACTGCGCTCGTCCTCCGTGAGGCGGTCTACAGTCGTGGCAAGTTCTGCGCGGTTCATTAATGTATCTTCACTTATTTTGCGGAAGTTTCAAGTTTCAGTTTCAGCTTCCGTAAAGGCCGCTTTGCTTAAAAAAGCGCCAGCTGATCGTCCTCGGGCTGGGTATCGCTGCCGGACTTGGCTTTTTTCATGCGCTTGCGCAGCAGGTTGTGGGAGGAGTCGTCGGCTTCGAGGCGTTCGAGGATGGTCTTGGCCCGGTCGATCACGGTAGTGGGGAGCCCGGCGAGGCGGGCCACCTGGATGCCGTAGGAGCGGTCGGCGGCCCCTTTGATCACCTGGCGAACGAAGACGATCTCGTCGTTCCACTCCTTGACCGCGACGGAGTAGTTCTCGAGGCGGTCGAGCGTCTTCGCCAGCTGGGTGAGTTCGTGGTAGTGGGTGGCGAAGAGGGTGCGCGGGCCTGCGCCGTCTTTGGGGTGCAGGTGCTCGATCACGGCCCAGGCGATGGAGAGGCCGTCGTAGGTGCTGGTGCCACGGCCGATCTCGTCGAGGATGACGAGGCTGCGGGCGGTCGAGTTGTTGAGGATGTTGGCGGTCTCGTTCATCTCCACCATGAAGGTGGAGTTGCCGCGGGCGAGTTCGTCGCTGGCACCAACGCGTGAGAAGATGCGGTCGACCAGCCCGAGCCGGCAGTTGCGGGCGGGCACCCAGGCGCCGGATTGCGCCATCAGCACGATGAGGGCGATCTGCCGGATGTAGGTCGATTTACCCGCCATGTTGGGGCCGGTGATGAGTGCAATCTGGGGGTATTTGTCACCGGATGATGACAAATGGCTGTCGTTGGGCACGAAGGCGTGGGTGCCAGCCAGACCGAGACGCTGGTCGCGCAGCATCTGCTCGACGACCGGGTGGCGGCCCTGGTCGATGTGCAGGGTGTCGGAGTCATCGAGCTGCGGCTGGCAGTAGTCCCAGTCGCGGGCCAGTGCGGCCCAGCCGATCAGTACGTCGATCTCGGCCAGGGCGCTGGCGGTCTCTTTGAGGGCGTCGGCGTATTCCAGGATGGCGACGATCAGGCCGTTGAAGAGTTCCTCCTCGCGGGCGATGGCCTTTTCCTCGGCGTGGAGGATCTCGCGTTCGCGCTCTTTGAGCACATCGGTGGTGTAGCGCTCGGCATTCTTCATGGTCTGCTTGCGCACGTAATCCTCCGGCACCAGGGCGAGGTTGCTCTTGGTCACCTCAATAAAGTAGCCGAAGGCACCATTGTAGCGGATGCGCAGATTCTTGATGCCGGTGCGTGCTTGCTCGGCCAATTCAAACTCAGCGAGCCACTTCTGGCTGTCGCGGGTCAGGCTGCGGAAGTGGTCGAGCGACTCATCGTAGCCGTCGCGGATGGTGCCGCCGTCGTCGATCTTGCCGGGCAGCTCGTCGGCCAGGCCGTTGGCGAGTTGGTCACAGAGTGTCTCGAAATTGTGGATGCGCGCGGCGATCGCAGCCACGGGGGTGTCGGGGAACTCCAGCAGGGTGACCGCGATAGCTGGCAGGGCGTTGAGCGTGTCGCGCACCCCGCCGAGTTCGCGCGGGTTGCGCATGCGGTTTTGCAGGCGCCCGAGGATGCGCTCGATGTCACGGATGCCGCGCAGGTGCTTATGTAGCTCAGTAGAAAGTCCCGGACTGGTGACAAATTCACCAACACAATTCTGTCGTCGCTGGATCTCGCCGAGGTCGAGTTCCGGTGCGCAGAGCCAGCGCTCCAGCAGGCGAGCACCGGGGGCGGTGACGGTGGCGTCCATAGCTTCGAGTAGCGAGCCGCGGCGCGTGTTGGCGGCGGACTTGAAAATCTCCAGGTTGCGCAGGGTGGCGGGGTCGAGCAGGAGGGTCTTCTCGCTGCTGTATTCGCGGAGCTGGCGCAGATTGGCCGGTGGCTGGCAGAGGGTTTCGGTGGCGTAGTGGACCAGCGCACCGGCGGCACCCAGGGCGGGGTGCTGCTGGTCGAGGCCAAAACCTTCCAGGTTCATCACGCCGAGGGTGCTCATCACCGACTGGGCCCCGCCGGCGCGGTCGAAGTGGTAATCGGGAATTGCCGTCACCGCGCGGCCATCGCAGATGTGGCTGTAGAGCTCACCGAATGGCCCCGTCGCCTCCCGCCAGCTTTGTGCGGCACCTTCCGGCACGAGGATTTCACGCGGATCGATACCTTCGAAGGCGGCGAAGAGGGCTTCCGCTCGGGGCTCCGTTGCGAGGACGAACTCGCCGGTGGTGAGATCCAGCCAGGCGGCGTGCAGGGCCTTCTTGTCGAGGTCAAGCGCCAGCAGGAAGTGGTTGCGCTTGGCATCGATCTGGGTGTCGGCCAGCCGGGTGCCGGGGGGGATGATACGGGTCAGCGCCCGCTGGACCAGCTTGCCCGGTTTGGGTGTTTCTGTCTGATCGCAGATTGCGATCTTGATGCCCTGATCCAGCAGTTTTTGCAGGTAGGTATCGGCGGCATGGTAGGGGATGCCAGCCATCGGCATCCCGTGGCGATGGGTCAGGGTGATGCCCAGCAACTTGGCCCCCCGCTCGGCGTCTTGTTGAAATACCTCGTAGAAGTCCCCCAGTCGAAACAGCAGCAGCGTATCGTCCGACAGTTTGGCACGGATCTCGTGCCATTGCTGCATCATGGGGGTGAGTTTCTTTTCAGCGGGCATGCAGATCGGTTAAAGGCTTCCAGGTGCCCAAGGCAAAGGATTATTTTTGTAATGCAAGCCCGATTCAATTTGGACTCAACTGGTATGTTATGGTTGCTGTTCGAAGATTTTCGCTTCAAGTTTCCACCATGCTTCGATTGATTACACTCTACCTCACCTTCGCCGTCGTCACCGCTTATTCCGAGTCGGAACGTCTGATTCGAGCGCTCATCGTGGATGGGCCGCAACGAGCGCATAACTACAAGCAAACCACCCCGGTTTTGCAGGAGATTTTGGAAAGGACTGGCCGCTTCGAGGTCGACCTCTCCAGGAGCAGCCCGGAGGCTAGTGACGACGGCAGCTATCAACCGGATTTTAGCCGCTACGATGTGGTGGTGGTGAATGAGGGCTTCGGCGCGCACCCCTGGCCGGAGGCCACGCAAAAGGCATTTGAGGAATTTATCGCGGGTGGCGGCGGGATGGTGAGCTACCATGCCGCCAACAACGCTTGGCCGGAGTGGGAAGCTTTTAACAAAATGACCGGGCTGGGGGGCTGGGGTGGTCGCAACGAAGAA
>PXBU01000306.1 GCA_003566795.1 Puniceicoccaceae bacterium
GCTACCATTCCAAGAAAAGCCTCGACGCGCTGCCCCGATTCGATACAAGTTTCGACAACCCTTTTCCGAGATGTATTCGCTCCTGGTAAACAACCAAAGCCCCCTCGATCCCGCACCGACTAACTACGGTAAACATACCGGAGACCCCGCTCACGTCGTAGGTATACGCCTACGATTCCCCGCATCCGTAGGTCACAAGCAACCCACTACGACCGCACCGGCAAATCCCACAAAAATACACCTACGACGCCAAGCCACCCAACTCCCCGCAAGCACCCCTCCCAGCCCAG
Organism: Puniceicoccaceae bacterium; assembly: GCA_003566795.1. Lineage (GTDB taxonomy): Bacteria > Verrucomicrobiota > Verrucomicrobiia > Opitutales > Coraliomargaritaceae > Coraliomargarita_B. The sequence goes on from PXBU01000306.1 coordinate 291, forward strand.
TAAGCACCAGTCATCGTAGGCATAACCTGCACCTACGATTCACCGCCCCAACCACACCCAGCACCATCACAGCAGGGCAATACCACCGCAACCTATACCTACGACTCCACCGCCTGCATGCACGCACAACAAGCACCCGCCGCTTACTATCAGGGACTTGCGAGATTTACAACAAGCCCGCCCAGCGCACAAACACCCAAGCCAGCCACTACGACAACGGGTGCGCCTCCTTCCTAATATCCTATTACGGCTTCAGATATTATGATCCCGTTACGGGTAGGTGGCCATCCAGGGATCCGATTGAGGAGTTCGGGGGCTTGAATCTCTATGGGTTCGTTGGGAATACTCCAACCAATGTTTGGGACGTATTAGGACTCAAGTATTCCGATGAGACATGTCGAGGGATGCTGAAAGGGTTGTCATTTTTGTTTGCCGCAGGTTATGTTGTTCCTGGAAACCTCATCGGTGTTCTTAACCAAGCTCTCGGAAATCAGACAGACCCCAAATGGGGAGAATCATCTTTAGAGTTTTTTGGGGCTTTGGCTGATCAAGCAGCTAGTATCTCTTCTGCCATACCAGGTAGTCCTAATGCTCTTAATTATGTCTCCGCATTTGAATCTGCTATTAACGGCGATAACTCACCACGAACATTTGCGAATGTGGCAGGTGCTACAATTATTGGCGGCCTGAGTTCGGCAAATAAACTTCCAATTCTGACTGCTGTGTCTGGAGGTGGAGGGGGCTCTCGCCCAGCGAATTTTGTAAGCAAAAATCTGCTGAGGCGGGGAGGAGTATATATCGCACTCGCAAATATTGGTGCAGATGCTGCGGTTTCCTATTCTGACAGTTTTTTTCAATCAAGAGCTAATAGCCGTGAGAGAGAACAACTGAATGACCGCCTTAACGAAATACAAAATACTGCACAGCAGTATCAAAACACATACCTCAACCAAGTCGGAGATTTTAACAAAAATTGCTGCATTGAGTTCAAGCTGGATGTTGATTCGGGTGTTCAACAGGTTTTTTCGACGGGCATATATGGCATCCGTTAAAATGAAATTCTGGAAAATACATGATTTTATCTTGTTCGGTTTAGCTCTACTTGTTGCAGTTGGTTTGAGTGTTGGTGTGGTCTATTCTCTTTTACAGGGCTTTTGGAAGGGTGCCTTTGGAGGTATTTTTTGGATAGTCGTTATTCTATTCTTAGTTCTCTGGCATTATGGCGACCCAAACAAGTCTGAAGAAGACTGAAGAAGGGGACGCTCTGTTATTCGTATCAAAAAAACAACTACGCAACTAGCCTCCACAAGTCCAATTTCCAAGTCTCCGCCCCCAAGGGAATCGAAAAGGGTCCACGCATCCTAACAAAACTAACTCGCAACCGACCTCCACAAGTCCAACTTCCAAATCGACCGCCCCCGAGCACCCCGCCGCCGCGCGAACCCGTTTTGCAGGGGAGGCCGGTTCCACGCCCAACGATGTTATGTGCAATTTCCGCTTAATCCCGATTCGCTCTGCTCATTCCCCTTCGGCGGGACTGTAAGCGGGCGGCTCGTCCGGCAGCTGCCGGACTCAGACAACCGCCCTGCGGGAGCCTTGACATAAGATCCGTTGGGCGCTCCACCGGCAAGCGTGCGGGTTCGCGCGGCGGCGGGGTGGTCGGGGGCTACCCGCGTCGACGTTCGTAGCATCGCCGTCTTTTCATCCAGGCTAACGCCAGCACCTTCAATCCCCCCGCGCCCGGCTCCCCGGAACTCCACAAGCGGGATAGACGATGCTTTCCATTTCAAACTGAAAAGATGACATTCCGTATCTTACGATATAATAAGCTTGCAGAAGGATCGCGGAAAGCGATCATAGTAGCATAGCTATGAGTTCACAAGTCGGGGAAGACCAGCAATTTGCCGCCGAACTCGGATTACCGAAATTATATCGATACCTGCGGAATGACCCCTTCCTCTTACCTATGTTTTCCGAGTCTTATTGTCTCTGCGCTATGGCCCTTGGTATTGTTGCTAACATTGCCCTCTTGTGCGTTTATGTCATATACAGAGCCTATTCATGATGCCGCAGCTAAAGGAGATATTACCGAACTCGAAACAATATTGGCGCGAGGTGCGAGCATCAACAAAAGAGATGCGCGGGGGCGTACTCCGCTATACTGGGCTGCGTTAAACGGTCATGAAGATGTGATCGAATATCTCCTGGTGAACGGTGCGGACCCAGTTCAGGGTGCGAGTTGGAAGGGTGAAGACACTCCTATGCATGCAGCGGCAAAACAGGGCCATGATCGAGTTATTCGGGCTCTGGCGGATTACGGAGTTAATCCTAATATTCAAAATTCGTCCGGACAGACGCCTCTGCATTTGGCGGCGTGGGCGCGACATTACGAAGCTGTAACGGTTTTGATTGAAATTGGATCGACAGTGACGGCTCGCGATTCGCGCGGATACACACCATTGCATGTTGAGCGTATATTCGAGGGCTTGCCTGACACTGACAACTACGAAAGGATTGTCAGGGCGCTTCTCCTAGCGGGAGCAGATGTGAACGCACTGGCAACTAAAGGGCGAAAGGGTTACACGCCATTGATGGGAGCTTGCCGGGTGGGGGCGACTGAGGCGGTTGGCCTTCTCATTGCGGCAGGGGCAGATATTTCGGCGAGGACCTACGATGGCGCAACACCGAGTTACTTTGCGGAAGTGAGTGGGCACGATCATATAGTAAAAATCCTCCATGGTGCGACACAAAGACATCGTTAACATGGAACCCATCGCCTATGCAAACTTGATAGTATTCAAATTTTCGCCTTTTTAGCTGTGACTAAGGATATGGTTCGTTTGTCGTGCTCCTCGCTCATGTATCCGATGAAGTCGGTGGTGGTATGGGGGGATGCTTTCCATTTCAAACTGAAAAGATGACATTCCGTATCTTACGATGTAATAAGCTTGCAGTAGGATCGCGGAAAGCGGATCATAGTAGCATAGCTATGAGTTCACAAGTCGAGGAAGATCAGCAATTTGCCGCCGAACTCGGATTACCGAAATTATATCGATACCTACGGAATGACCCCTTCCTCTTACCCCACGCAGGTTTACACCGACGTGAGTATCCAGCAGCTGCTGGAAGTCCACGAAAGGACGCACCCGGCAAGCCCTGAGTCTGACCGAAGGGCCAAGTTGAAAGAAGGCAAAGGGCAGGATTGCAAAAACTCAAAATCGGATCAATTATGATGCACATGAACTTTACAGTGACATTAGACCGCGACGAAGACGGCGTATGGGTGGCCGAGTGCCCCTCGATACCCGGTTGTGTCAGCCAAGGCGAAAGCCGCGAAGAAGCTTTGAGCAATGTCCGTGAAGCGATCACGCTTTGCCTCGAAGTTCGTTCCGAACGCGGGATGCCTTTGACGATCGAGACCAAGCAAGTTGAAGTCGCCGTTTAGGATGCCCACGCTACCGAATTTAAGCGGCAAGGCTGTTGTGAAAGCCTTCGAGCGTGACGGCTGGACGCAGGCCCGTCAGCGCGGCAGTCACGTTGTCATGGTCAAGGACGGGAGCATGGCCACGTTGTCTGTTCCCGATCACAAGGAAGTTGCCAAAGGCACCTTGCGCAGCCTGATCCGAGCATCCGGCCTGAGCGTCGACGAGTTTATCGCGCTGACAAAATAGACGTTTTTTTCTTCCTTTAGCCGCCTTCCGTCTCTAGCTTTAGCGGGACTGAAAAGGGGCCCAATGTCTCATGATTTTCGGGTTTTCGGCCAACGGAATCAAAATTGGCCTATGACGATCAGCTCGTTCAGGCGTTTGAAGGCCCCATCGCCGCTCTTATCTTTTTGCTCGGTCTTTTCGGCGCGATCTACGTCCTCACACTGGAGGAACCACTCCAGTTGTTTATCACCAACACATTCCAGGTGGGCCTCCTCGCCATCATTTTCTGGGCGGGCTTGAGGGTAATCGATATGGTGGGCATCATTCTGACAGATGTCGCCTACAGTCGGCAGCTCGGCATTTATCACTTCATCCCCTTGATCCGGAAAACCACCCGGGTCTTTTTCGTCATCATCGGCAGTATCCTGATCATTCAGAACCTCGGATACTCGGTCGGCAGTCTCCTCGCCGGCCTCGGGATCGGCGGTCTCGCCATCGCCCTCGCCGCGCAGGAATCGCTCAGCAATTTCTTCGGCTCCATTTCGCTGGCCGCCGACCGCACCTTCAAGGTCGGGGATTGGATCCAAGTCGGCGAGCGGGTGGACGGGCACGTCGAGGAGATCGGCCTTCGCTCCACGAAAGTGCGGACCTGGAGGCGGACCCTGCTCTCTATTCCCAACAAGGTGATTGCCGGAGAAATCGTCGAAAACTGGTCCAGAATGCCAAACCGCCGGGTCAGTCAAATTGTCGGCGTAAGCTACGAAACGTCACAGGAAAACATGGCCGGACTCATCGCGGACATCGACCAGCTCCTGCGTAACAACAAGGAAATCGATCAGAAATTCACCATGGTCCGATTTACCGAATTCGGCGAAAGCTCGCTCGATATCCTCGTTTACTACTTTACCATCCCGGTGGCCTGGGCCGAACACCTGCGCGTCCGTCAGGAAATGAATCTCGCGATCATGGGTCTGGTCCAGAAATGGGGCACATCCATCGCCTTCCCGACCCGCACACTCTACTTCCACAACGACATGCCCCGCCGTCTTGGGGAAGAAATTTAAAGGACACCCACAAAAATTGGGTTCACCACAAACGAGAAGCCAGGCCTGCGGGCTAGATCAACTGGCCGATGTTGCCAAGACCAAGACACAGACCTGGGCGCGGCTTGGTGGCTGGCGGAGCACCAAAACCTAATTCGATGATTGAAAAACCTGCGGACAGGCGAATTATGTTGATTCCCTTGCAGTTTCAGCATTAGGACTCCTTAATCTATTGCAAATAAACGATAACATAAACTAATCCTACTCATGCCAGTAGCCACACCACAACAATACGTCGCGATGATTGAAGCCGCCCAAAAAGGCAACTATGCCTACCCGGCGGTCAACATCACTTCTATCACCACTATCAACGCAGCGCTGAAAGCCTTTGCCGACGCCAAGTCCGACGGCATCATTCAGGTCTCCACTGGAGGCGGCCAGTTTGCCTCGGGTCTCGATGTGAAAGATGCTGCTTTCGGTGCGATCGTGCTCGCTGAAGCAACCCATATTCTCGCCGAGAAATACGATGTGCTGGTCGCCCTGCACACCGACCACTGCCACCCGGAAAAGGTGGAGGAGTTCCTCAAGCCGCTCTTCGAAGCCTCGCGCAAGCGCAAGGCCGAGGGCAAGGGGCCGCTCTTCCAGTCGCACATGTTCGACGGCTCAGTCGTCGATCTTGACGAGAACCTGGAAATTTCCAAAAAGCTGCTGGCCGAGTGCGCCGAGCTCGACATCATCCTGGAAGTCGAAGCCGGCTGCGTGGGCGGTGAAGAGGACGGGCACGACACCTCCGGCCTCCCGATCGACAAGCTCTACACCACTCCCGGTGACATGGTGCAAGTGTATGAAGCACTCCAGCCCATCGGGCGCTTCCTCTTTGCCGCAACGTTCGGCAACGTGCATGGCTCCTACAAGCCCGGCGCAGTCAAGCTGAAGCCGGAAATCCTCCGCGACGGTCAAAAGGCAGTCACCGACAAACACGGTGAAGCCGCCAAAATGGACCTTGTCTTCCACGGCGGGTCCGGCTCCGAGCTGAGTGACATCCGCGAGACTCTGGAATACGGCGTCGTCAAAATGAACATCGATACCGATACCCAATACGCCTTCACCCGCCCGATTGTCACCCACATCTGCGAAAACATCGAGGGTGTGCTCAAGATCGACGGCGAAGTCGGTAACAAAAAAACCTACGACCCGCGCAGCTACCTGAAAAAGGCCGAAGCCAGTATGGCAGCGCGCCTCGTTCAGGCCGCCGAAGACCTCTGCTCCAACGGCAAAACCATCTTCGGCAAGGTCTAAGGTCGAGCTGAATCCTTTTACAAAAGCCGGGTTGCGTCAGCGCCCGGCTTTTTTCGGGGCAGTTCTCTTCCGATAGTGTGCATATCCGCTTGAAATCGGAAAAGTTCAGAGCCTTTATGCTTGAATGCAATCAAACAACGGAGCTCCCCATCTGCTAGAGGATATCGACACCATCCTTGTCGATGAAGCGACTATCAAAGCGCGCCTGAGAAAACTCGGCGATGAGATCAACGCGGCCTACCGGGGCCGCGAACTGACCGTCATCGCGATTATTAACGGGGCGATCATCTTTGTGGCGGACCTGATCCGTGAACTCGATTTGGCGATCCAGCTCGACTGCATCCGCGTCTCCTCCTATCGCGACGAAATGCGCCCGGTGCAGGAACCGGAGATCATCGATCGCATTCGACTCGACGTGGAGGATGTGGACGTGCTGCTGATCGACGATATTCTCGACACGGGCAAGACCCTGTCACGGGTCTGTGAAATCTTCCGCAAGATGCGACCCGCCTCCCTGCGTACTTGCGTTTTGCTGGATAAACAGACCACGCGGGCGGTGGACTTCGAGGCCGATTTCGTTGGGTTCCAGATTCCGGATGAGTTTGTGGTCGGCTACGGGCTGGATTTCGCCGAGCGCTACCGCCAACTCCCCTGCATTGGGATCCTCAAACCAGAGCTGCAGAATCCACCCGAGTGGAGCTAGTGGAGGATCAACGATCAGCAATCGGCACGTACTCGCGCAAGGTCTCACCCACGTAGATCTGGCGCGGGCGATGAATCCGACTTTTCGGGTTCTCGGCAATCTCTTTCCAGTTGGCGATCCAGCCAGGCATGCGACCGATAGCAAACATCACGGTGAACATCTCCACCGGTATGCCAATCGCTTTCAGAATAATACCACTGTAAAAGTCGACATTGGGATAGAGCCTGCGGGACACAAAATAATCGTCTTCCAGGGCGGCGTTTTCGAGCCGCTTGGCAATGTCCAATAAGGGGTTTTTAATCCCCATGCTCTGCAACATGTTTTCCGCACTTCGCCCAAGAATTTTAGCACGCGGATCGTAGTTTTTGTAAACACGATGCCCAAAGCCCATTAGCTTGGCTTCGCCTCTTTTAGCCGCCTCAATGAAGCGGGAGCCGTCATCGCCGTCCTGATGGATCTCTTCCAGCATTCTGATTACAGCCATGTTGGCACCGCCGTGAGAAGGCCCCCAGAGCGCACAAACGCCAGCAGAAACGGAGGCAAAGAGATTGGCCCCGCCGGAGGCGACCATCCGAACGGTCGAGGTCGAGCAATTTTGCTCATGGTCTGCGTGCAACATGAGAAAAAGATCCAGCGCCTCCGAAGCACCATGGGTATCGACGTATTCTTTATAGGGCTCGGAGAACATCATGTGGAGGAAGTTCTCGGTGTAACGACGCTCGTGGTCGGGAAATTCAAAGGGAAGCCCCATCTTCATCCGATAAGTCATGGCCGCGATCGTGCGGACTTTGGAAATCAGCAGGGCCGCCGTCTCATCGAAATGCGCAAGGTCCTGTTCACGATCATTCGAAGACATTTCCGGGTAATACGCACCCAGCGAGTTCAACAGCGACGAAAGGATCGCCATCGGGTGGGCACTACTGGGAAATCCGTCAAAATGATGATGCATCCCGGTATGAATGGAAGCGTTGCGGCGCACGTGCTGGCGAAAAGCCTCCAGGCACTCTTCATGCGGCAGCTCACCATAGATGATGAGCATCGCTGCTTCGAGAAAAGAAGACTGCTCGGCCAGTTGCTCGATCGGATAGCCGCGGTGCCGGAGGATCCCTTTCTCACCATCGATAAATGAAATTTTACTCAGGCAAGATCCCGTGTTGCCATAGCCTTCATCGAAAGTAATGCATCCGCTCTTATTACGCAGCGTTTGCGTATCCAAGGCGATTTCACCTTCGCTGCCTTCAATAATCGGGAACTCGAAATTCTCATCGCCGAGTCGAATAGTGCCTGTTTTGTCCATTTCTTTGGGTAGTGTCTGTTGGGTCAGCAGAAAAATCCTCGATGCTTCGCTGGGAGGATCAAGAGCTAAAGCGTTGTCAAAAAGTTCCGGTAGAGATGCAACCCTTTTGCCTGACTTTTTTCTGGGTGGAATTGTGTGGCAATACATCGCCCGGAGCAAATCCCGGAAACGAATTTTCCGCCATAATCGGTTTCGAAGAGCTTGAGAGAAGAAGTTGCAGGCTCCACGTAATAGCTGTGCACGAAGTAAAATTGATCCTCCCCGGAAACGAGACCCTCGGTGTAAGGGGCGCCTGGCTCAAAGGAAACCGCATTCCAGCCCATGTGAGGGATCTTTAGCCCCGGATCAACTTGGAAACGCCGAACCGAACCTTTAAACACGCCCAACCCTTCTGTGTCACCCTCTTCAGAGTGCTCAAAAAGTGCCTGAAAACCGAGGCATACCCCGAAAAAAGGACGATCCTCCCCGACCCAGTCGCAAATCGCCTGATCAAATCCCGTCCGACGGAGTAAACGCATCGCATCCACAATCGCGCCCTGCCCCGGAAAAACCAGTGCATCTGCATCCCGGATTTCCGGCGGTGTATGCACCAGTTGCGCATCCGCCCCAATGTGTTGCCAAGCACGGAGCACACTGTGTAAGTTACCCATGCCGTAGTCGATCACGGCGACGCGGGGCCTCGTATTCATAGGTCTCGATGGCATGATAGAGATCTATTTGAATACATGCTAAACAAATTTCTTGAAGAGTAGGGTCGCGTTGTGCCCGCCAAAGCCGGAATTGTTGCAAATCGCCACGTTCACCTCGGCTTCGCGCATCTGATTGGGCACGTAGTCCAAATCGAGCCCCTCTTCCGGCTCGTCGTAATTAATTGTGGGCGGCACTTTCCCTTCGTGGATCGCCTTGACACAGGCGGCGGACTCCACGCCACCGGCAGCACCCAATAAATGGCCAGTCATCGACTTGGTGGAACTGACCATTACCTTGGAAGCATGTTCACCCAGTGCTTTCTTGATAGCACCGGTCTCAAACTTATCATTATAGGGTGTCGAGGTGCCGTGGGCATTGATGTAATCGACGTCTTCGGACTTCAGCCCCGCATCATTAATGACCTTGTTAATGGCAGCACTGAGCGCCTTGCCTTCGGGATCGGGAGACGTGATGTGGTAGGCATCGCAGGTCGCGGCATAACCGGATAACTCGGCATAAATGCGGGCACCCCGGGCCTGCGCATGCTCCAGCGTTTCCAGCACCAGCACCCCGGCACCCTCGCCCATCACAAAACCGTCGCGCCCCTGGTCAAAGGGGCGACTGGCGCGGCTCGGCGTATCGTTGTATTGCGTGCTCATCGCCTTCATCGAGCAGAACCCGGCGTAGCCGAGTTCCGTGATCGCAGCCTCACTGCCACCCGCGATCATAATATCGGCCTCGCCATCACGGAGGATACGGAAGGATTCCCCGATGGTATGCGTTGCGGAGGAACAGGCACTGACAATCCCGTAGTTGGGGCCACGGGCTCCAACTTCGATCGCCACCACGCCACTCGCGATATTGGCAATCAACGAGGGAATCATGAACGGAGAGACCTTGCGCGGGCCTTTTTCGAACAGGCGGCGGCTTTGAGTTTGGATCGTCTGCATGCCGCCGATACCGGAGCCAACCAGCACACCGAAGCGGTCCGAAGCCACTTTAGTCGCATCCACCCCGGCATCGGATAGGGCCAGCTTGGAGCTGGCCACGGCAAAGTGCGTGTAGCGGTCATTCCGGCGGGCTTCCTTCACGTCCATGAAGTCACCGATCTGGAAGTCGTGGACCTCCGCGCCGACCTTGGACGGGTAGTCGGTGACATCAAATGAGGTCACGGGCCCGATGCCACTTTGACCAGCCAAGATCGCTTGCCAAAACGCATCCACGCCAACGCCGTGAGAGTTAACCGTGCCGATCCCAGTGACGACAACCCGATGATTTTTCCGCTCTAAACTCATAGCTTTATAAAAAAATTAAGCCGCAGTAAAGCGGCTTAATTGTTCGTAGGAAAGGAGAAATTTCTTATCCTGCCTTTTCGGTGATGTATTTAATCACGTCACCAACAGTTTGAAGCTTTTCAGCATCAGACTCAGGGATTTCGCCCTCAATCTCATCGCTGAACTCTTCTTCAAATGCCATGATTAACTCAACCGTGTCGAGCGAGTCGGCACCAAGATCATCCAAAAAGGACGCCTCCGGAGTTACTTGCTCGTCATTGACGTTCAGTTGATCGACGATAATTGTCTTAACGCGTTGTTCGATAGTTTGGTCTGCCATATATTTGTAGGATTAAAATAAGATTACTTGAGCATCACATCACCATACCACCGTCAACTGTAAAAACTTGTCCGGTGATATAGCTCGCTTCCTCAGATGCCAAAAAAGCTGTGGTTGCCGCGATGTCCGAGGATTGGCCCATGCGCTTCATGGGGATCATTCCCACGATCGCTTCCTGCTGCTTTTCATTAAGCTCGGCCGTCATGTCGGTGGCGATAAAGCCGGGTGCAACGGCATTGACGGTCACATTCCGGGCGGCGAACTCCTTGGCCAAACTCTTCGTCAGGCCAATCATGCCCGCTTTGGCCGCCGCGTAGTTGGCCTGTCCGGCATTTCCCGTCAGGCCAATCACCGAAGACATGTTAATGATTCGCCCCCAGCGCTTGCGCGTCATCGGGCGGGCCAGGTGTTTAATAAAAGAGAAACAACTGGTTAAGTTGGTCGCAATGACATCCTCCCAGTCGTCGTCGCTCATGCGGAACAAAAGGCCGTCTTTAGTAATCCCGGCGTTATTAATCAAAATATCGACCGTGCCATGTTTTTCCAACAGTTGCTCGCAGGCCGCTTGCACCGCAGCCTTATCGGCTACGTCGACGGCGAGGGACTCCGCCGAGCCACCGCCCGCCTGAATGGAATCAGCCACCGAACCACAGGAGCTCGCGGAGCGGCTCACACAAATCACGTGATGGCCCCGCGAAGCGAGCACTTCGGCGACGGTTTTTCCGATGCCGCGACCGGCACCAGTGACTAAGGCTATTTTTTTCTCTGTAGATTCACTCATGCAAGACGACAGATTCAATAGGATCCTTTAGCCGGGCAAGCACGAATGTTACTTTCAAGCAATATTGACAGCAGCCTAATGCATTGGCTCAAGTTTAGGATGCCCGAAGAGGAAAAGCAGCGTATCCAAAAAATTATTGCCCAAGCTGGCCTGTGCTCGCGCCGCGAAGCCGAGCGGTTCATCGAGGACGGTCGCGTGCGAGTGAATGGGAAAATAGCTCAACTCGGAGACAAGGCGACGGTAAAAGATGCCATCTTCGTCAATAACAAGCCACTCCGCCCAAATACGGAGGCGCCGGTGACCTTACTCATGAACAAGCCCAAGGGCGTGCTGTGCACCAACGCCGATCCTCACGGAGGGCGCACGGTCTTCGACATACTCCCCCCGGACCTCCAAAAAAAACGCCTCTTCTGCGCGGGGCGGCTGGATAAAGACAGCGAGGGCCTGCTGGTGTTGACCAACGATGGGGATCTGGCCCACCGCCTGACGCATCCCAGCACCGAAATCGTCAAACGCTACCGCGTGGTGCTCCACCGTGACTTCCAAAAAGAAGACATCCCCAAGCTACTCGAAGGCGTGCAGGATGAAGGCGACTTTCTGAAAGCCGAAAAGGTCATCCCTGCCCCCGTCTCGGGCGAAGGTCATTTGCGTCGGCTGGAAGTGCACCTGCATCACGGCAAAAAACGTGAGGTCCGCCGCCTCTTCGAAGCCAATCGCTACTTCGTGAAGAAACTTGTGCGGGTGCAGATCGGTGGCTGCATCTTAAAGAACATCCCCAAAGGAGGCTTCAAAATTCTCGGTAAAAAAGATATCGAGCGTCTCCTCGCTTGACGCTGGCCAAAAGCTTTATTCTTCCCCAAACTCGCGCTATATGAAATCAGCGCCTGTCATTTTTCTTGCAACCCTGATGATCGCCTCAGCGGCACCCGCTGCGACAGAAGAGCTCATTCTTCATCTGCGTCCCGAGTCGACTGCGCCCGTGGTCACGCATATCACCGCCACCGAAAAAATCCTGATGGATGCCGCGCCTGCCGGTGAGAACGGTGATTGGATGCAAATCGATCTCAGGCTACCCTGCGAAGGATACGTGCCCGCTGCCCGATTGACCAAGAGCCTGGCGATTCTGGATAAAACCCCAGTCCGCTTCCTGCCCGATGCCAGCAGCGATATTATCACTCACGCCCGGGACGGCGACATCTATGAAATCCAAAGCATTGACGACCATTGGGCCAAAGTGCGCATCAATAAACAGCTCACCACTTTCTATCAGCCCACAGCGATTGAACCATCCGCCCCGGCTGCAGATTCGGAACCCATCCCGGAACCACCGGTGCTCGACCTGCCGGGACCCGCGCCGACACATACTCCGGCGCAGAACGCTTTACGCCTCACCCCGAATACCCCAATAGGGCGCACCGCACTGGACAATCTGCCGCCTGAAAATGTCATCTGGAAGAGTGCCCCTCGCTCGCCTGCACCGACACGGGGGCCTCAGCCTCAAGCCGCTGTTACTCAGCCACAGCCACCCGAATTACCCGAAGGCATCATGGTCGGACCCGCAGAGACTCAAGCCCGCGAAGTGGTGACCAGTTCCATGCCGGAACCAGACAGACCGCTTCGCACATTAACAGGCACCCTGGCCCGCGAAATCGAAGCGGAAGGCCCAGCCTACCCCATCCGCCTGCGTTCGCCCGAGGGCCGTTTAATTGCCTACGTTGATTTTTCCGGCATCTTTATCGAAGACCTGGATCCCTACCTCAACCAACGCGTCGCCCTGCGTGGACAGATTGCACCGGTCCAACCAAACAGTCGAGAACTGGTCATCTTCGCCCATGAGCTCGAGTTCACCGAATAGCCCCACATGAAAACCATCCAGACGATTACCTTTGCCGTTAACACCACCAAACCCGGAGCGCTTGAGGCCGCTCGCTTCCTGGCGGGAATCGCCAAGTGCGAAGGTGTTAAATCCACCGTTTTGACGGAGTATCCATTACCCTCAAATGCAACAATGGAGCAGGATCTCTGCATCGCCGTCGGTGGCGACGGCACGCTCCTCGGTGTGCTGGACGCCGCCTTGAACTCCGGTTCTGCCGTCCTTGGCGTGAACCTGGGTAAGCTGGGCTTCCTGGCCACCTTCACCCAGGAAGAAGCCGCCAAAGATCTGCCCGCTCTCATCCAGGGCCACTACGAGATCACCGAACGCTCTGTCCTAAAGTGCACCACCCGCCATGGCAACTCGGTCTATGGCCTTAACGATGTCGTTATCAAAGAAACCGAAGGCCGGGGCCTGATCCGATTGCAGGTTTCGACCGGCGGCAACCCGGTCTCCGAATACCACTGCGACGGACTCATCTTCGCCACTCCAACTGGCTCCACCGCTTACAACCTCTCCGCCGGCGGCCCCATCATCGGCCCCAAAGTCAGTGCTATTGCCATGACCCCAATCTGTCCGCATACACTCGGTAACCGCACCGTCATCTTCGATAACTCAACAGAAATATCCGTCGCCAGTGGTGAACCGGGTCCCTGCCCGCGCATCACCGTCGATGGACGCACGCACTTCGAGAGTAATAGCAACTTCCCCATCACCATCAGCGTGGCTGAAAAAACCTTCCGCCTGATGCAAAACCCGGACCACTCGCACTTCGCCATCGTCCGTGACAAACTCGACTGGGGCGACCCCGCTATCCGCTGATAGCAAAGGGTAGAAAAAACGAAATCAAGATGATCAGCATTGGCGCTGTATCTGCATCCATTCGCGGTTTACAACTCTTCGCCCGCCTTTCCCTCCGAACTCTGTGATTAATTAAAATACACACTTGGACATTCTACAACAGATTCCACCGCGTCAAAAAGCTGCCATACGGCTCGTCGCCAACGAACTCCAAGCCGTCGGTGGCCGTGCCCTCCTCGTCGGCGGTTGCGTGCGCGATGCCCTGCTTGAGATCCCGCCCAAAGATATCGACATGGAAGTCTACGGACTGGCCGTCGACGAGGTCGAGGCCGCACTCCAACCCCACTTCCGCCTCGATAGCGTCGGCCGTGCCTTCGGCGTAATCATCCTCAAAGGTCACGCAATCGACCTCGCTTTACCACGCCGCGAGTCCAGGACCGGCCCGAAGCACAGCGACTTCAAAGTCGAAGGCGACCCCACCATGTCGCCCCGGGAAGCCGCCTCCCGGCGCGACTTCACCATCAACACCATCAGCTGCGATCCGCTGACCGGTGAAATCCTCGACCCCTTCAGCGGCGCAGCGGACCTCAAAGCCAAACGCCTCCGTCACGTCTCCGCTGCCTTCAGCGAGGATGCGCTCCGCGTGCTGCGCGGCATGCAGTTCGTCGCCCGTTTCGAGCTGAAACCCGATCCCGCCACCGTCAAACTGTGCCGCCACCTCAGCCCCGCCGACCTGCCCGCCGAGCGACTCTGGGAAGAATGGAAAAAACTGCTACTTAAAGGGATCTCGATCTCTGCCGGACTTGAGTTCCTCAAAGACTGCCAGTGGCTCCCCCACTTCCCTGAGCTGGAGGCCCTCGTCGGCTGCGAACAAGACCCCAAATGGCACCCCGAAGGTGACGTCTGGGCACACACCCTGCACTGCCTCGATGCCTTCGCCGCCCACCGCATCGGCGACGACTGGGAAGACCTAGTCGTCGGCCTCGCCGTCCTCTGCCACGACTTCGGTAAGCCCCAAACCAGCTACACCGACCAAGCCGGCCGCATCCGTAGCCCGCGCCACGATGTCGAAGGCGTGCCTGTCGCCCGCCGCTTCCTCGAACGCCTCACCCGCCAGAAAAAAATCTTCACAGAAGTCCTGCCCCTCGTCGAACAACACATGCGCCCCCTGGCTCTCTATCGCGATGGTGCTGGCGACACTGCCGTGCGACGGCTCGCAGCCCGCGTCAAACGTGTCGACCGGCTCATCCGCGTGGCGCATGCGGACAAATTTGGTCGGCCTCCGATCCAACCCGATGGCTTTCCTGAAGGTGAATGGCTGCTGAATAAAACCAAAGCACTTGCCATTCAGGACAACGCCCCCAAGCCCATTCTCCTCGGTCGCCACCTCATCGAACTTGATATCAAGCCCGGTCCCCACTTCTCCAAGATCCTCGACCGCGCCTACGAAGACCAACTCAACGGAGCCTTTCACAACGAGCACGACGGTCGTTTATACCTCAAGCAGCTAGTGGATGAAGCCCTGTAAAAATCTCCCCATACTGAATTTAGCCAATCCAAGGCGAGTCCAATAGGGTCTCCGCTCATTGTTTCGACAGGCTCAAGACCTTGGGCACTCGACGGGCCGATGTCACAAATCAAACCCGAGAAAATCACCCGAACACCCGCTTCCTCACGCCCTGAATAGTCGCCAAGCCCTGCCAATCCGCCCCGCGCATCGGATGCACCTTCGGCGGATATTTGCGCCCTTTCTCCCGCTGCCAAGACTCCACAAAGCCGCGCACAAATTCCTGACTGCCCAGAATCGCCCCATCGGTAAAGTAGCGTACCCGGCAGCGCAGCACCGTCGCCCGCGGCAACAGCGCCTTCTCCTGCTCCAGCACCTGCAAGGCCTTCGCCCGCTCCGCTTCCGAAAGCCCCGGCTGTCCCGCCCGCTTACCAAAGATCA
>PXBU01000422.1 GCA_003566795.1 Puniceicoccaceae bacterium
CGCATCAACCGCTTCGAGCAGCATGAATACGGCCAGTGGCTGAACCGTGTGGTTCAGTGGGCCAAGCCGGCACCAGATGATGGTGGGCAGACAGACATCCAGCCGCAGTTCGTGCATATCCGCAACGTGCCCGTGGACTATCCCAGCCCCTGGCTGGACGACGAGCAGGCGGTGGACAACTATCTCAAGACCCTGCGCGCAGTGTTGCTGGAAGAACTGCGCCAGGGCAGGCAGATTCAGATATGACGGACGGTGTGAGCAAGTGAGCAAGTGAGCAAGTGAGCAAGCTCTGCGCCAAGGCAAGCAGATTCAGATATGATCAGTTATCTGTCGGGCAACGCTACGCTTTTGCCCGACCTACAGAGGTTTGGGCGTAGGTCGGGCACAGGACGTGCCCGACAAACATCAACACGACCTCATTAAAATAGAGCACATAATGGATACCGCAAAGTTCAAGAAATTCGCCCAGGCGGCACGCCGGGATTTGATGCAGCAAGTCGGCGGCAGGCTGGCGTTGGTGCTCGCCGAAGACAGTGCGGCGCGGCGGGAGCAGCCGCGGGCGGTTTCGGATCTGGAGAAGGAGATCAAGGCGCACGGGCGCGAGGCGGTGATCGAGCGGGCGGCGTATACCTGGTTCAATCGCTTCACCGCGCTGCGCTTCTTGGATGCCCACCGCTACAACCGCATCATGGCGGTCTCGCCGAGTGAGAACCAGAGCCAGCCGGAGATCCTGGCCGAGGCCAAGCAGGGCCATATCGACGAGCAGACCGTGCCGCAGAAAGTAAGCGAGCAGGTGTTTGCCCTGCTGGACGGGCGCGCGCCCAGCCGCGATCCGCAGGCCGAGGCCTACCGCCTGCTACTGGTGGCGATGTGCAACCACTGGCATCAGGCCATGCCCTATCTCTTCGAGCGCATCAGCGACTGGACCGAACTGCTGATGCCCGACGACCTGCTCTCCGACACCGCCGTGCGCACCCGCATCCGCAGCGTGCTCAGTGCCGAGGACTGCCAGGACGTGGAAGTCATCGGCTGGTTGTACCAGTTCTACATCTCCGAGAAAAAGGACGAGGTGTTCGCCGGGCTCAAGCAGGGCAAGAAAATCACGGCTGAAAACATCCCCGCCGCCACCCAGTTGTTCACCCCGCACTGGATCGTTCGCTACCTGGTCGAGAACTCGCTGGGGCGGCTGTGGCTGCTGAACCGGCCGAACTCGCGCCTGGCGGAGCGCATGGACTACTACATCGCGCCCGAAGAGCCGGAAACCGATTTTCTGAAAATCGCCAGGCCCGAAGAAATCAAACTCTGCGATCCCGCCTGTGGTTCCGGCCACATGCTCACGTATGCCTTTGACGTGCTCTACGCCATCTACGAGGAAGAAGGCTACGCGCCCGACGACATCCCGGCGCTGATCCTGGAACACAACCTCACCGGCATTGAGATCGACGAGCGCGCCGGTGCGCTGGCAGCTTTTGCGTTGGCGATGAAGGCAGCCGAGAGGTTGGGCCGGCGGAAGTTCCTGAAGTTGGCGGTGCAGCCGAATATCGTCGTGCTACAGGATGTGCGGTTCAGCGAGGATGAGCTTGAGGACTACATGGCCGAGGTGGGGCGGGATCTGTTTACGGCTGACCTCAGGGAGACCTTGGGGCAGTTTGAGCAGGCGACGAACTTTGGATCGTTGATTCGGCCGGCATTGAAAGATTCGACTGAAGTACGGAAAGTACTGGAGCCAAACGACTTTGAGGGAAATTTATTTCTGAACGCGACGCATCAACGCGTTCTGGATGTGTTGCGCATGGCTGAGCAACTTTCGTTTCGATTCCAAGTGGTAGTGGCCAACCCACCCTACCTAGGTGGTAAAGGAATGAATTCCAAGCTAGCAATCTGGGCCAAAGAAAATTACCCCAATAGCAAATCTGATCTGTTCGCGATGTTTATCGAGAGAGGTTTTGGTTTCATCCCGAAAGATGGCTATAGCGCCATGGTCACCATGCAAAGCTGGATGTTCCTATCATCTTACGAAACTCTGCGCGCGAGCATCCTGAGCGAAACATCCATTGAATGTATGGCACATATGGCTAATATGGTCATGGGAATCGCGTTCGGAACGGCAGCTACTGTGCTAAAGAAAGGTGGCATCCAAACAAAGAAGGGGGCCTTTTGCTACATCGAACAAGACGACATTAGCGCGGACAGCAAGCCGATCGACTTTCCGCCGAAAAATGCTCGAAACTGCGGACAGTTCTTCCGTGCGGCTTCAAATGATTTCCTCGCAATCTCCGGAACCCCTGTCGCTTACTGGTTATCACCGGCGATGCGAGATACGTTCAAGCGAAAGCCGCCACTTGATAAGACTTTGAAGATCACTGGCGGAATGACTACCGGAGATAATGAGCGTTTCGTTCGTGAGTGGTTTGAAATATCGAGAGATCGATTCACTGCTGCCGCCACATCCCGAAACGAAGCGACCGAAAGCGGCAAGAAGTGGTTCCCGTATAACAAAGGCGGCGCGTATCGCAAGTGGTTCGGGAACCGAGAGAACGTTGTTAATTGGCAAAATGATGGCGCAGAAATTATAGCCTCAGGTAGAGCCTATCCGCGCAGCAAAAATTTTTATTTTAGGGAGTCGCTTACCTATACAGCAACTAGTTCGTCTTACTTTGGGGTTCGCTATTCTGATCCTGGGTTTATCTTTGATGCGAAAGGCTCGTCCTGTTTCGCAAGTGAAGAACAATTGTTGCCCGCACTCGGCTTTCTTTGTTCGAAAATTTCGTCTTACCTTCTCAAAGGCATAAACCCTACAATTGAGTTTCAGACGGGCAATCTTTCAGTTCTCCCGTTCGACCAGCCTTTGGTGGATTACTCCGGTTGGTTTCAGATGATTGAGCTTTCGCGCTCAGATTGGGATTCCTATGAAACCTCTTGGGATTTTCCCACACACCCGCTGCTCTTAGCCAAGCACCGCACCGAAAGCCTTGAAGGTACATATACCGGCCTTCGCGAATACTGGTGCCAGACGGCCGAGGAAATGCAACGTCTGGAGGAAGAGAACAACAGGATTTTCATCGACTCCTACGGCTTGCAGGATGAGCTAACACCCGAGGTGCCGCTAAAAGAAATCACCCTCACCTGCAATCCGGCCTACCGCTATGGCATCAAGCTCACCGAGGTAGAGCGTGAAAAGCGCCTGCTGGCCGACACCATGGCCGAGTTCCTGTCTTATGCCGTGGGCTGCATGTTTGGCCGCTACAGCCTGGACAAGCCGGGCCTGGTGCTGGCCAACCAGGGCGAGACCCTGTGCGATTACCTGGCCCAGGTGCCCGAGCCCAGCTTTATGCCGGACGAGGACAATGTCATCCCGATCCTCGACGCCGACTGGTTCACCGACGACATCACCGAGCGTTTCCGTGAATTCCTGCGCCTGACCTTTGGTCCTGAGCATTTCCAGGAGAACCTGGAGTTCATCGAGCAGGCCCTGGGCAAGCCGGTCCGCAAGTATTTCCTCAAGGACTTCTACAAAGACCACGTCCAGCGCTACAAGAAGCGCCCGATCTACTGGCTGTTCTCCAGCCCCAAGGGCAGCTTCAACGCGCTGATCTACATGCACCGCTACCGGCCCGATACGGTCAGCGTGATCCTGAACGAGTACCTGCGCGAGTTCGTTACCAAGCTGGGCGCGCGTATCCAGCAGCTGGAGCAGATCGAAGCCTCGGCCAGCACCAGCGCCCGCGACAAGACCGCCGCA
>PXBU01000413.1 GCA_003566795.1 Puniceicoccaceae bacterium
CCACGTCCGACTCCATCGCCGTGCTGGCAATCGCGTCGCGGGTGCGCTGCTCTTCCAGAGCTTTGATCTCCTTTTCCAGCTGCTGTTGCTCGCGCACTTCCTGCTCGTATTCATACTGGCGTTGCGCCTCGGCAGCTCCAAGTGCCTCCCGGCGTTTGTCAATTTGCTGTCCAGCCATACCGCCTGCCACCCCACCGACCACGGCCCCCAGGATCATATTGGTATCGCTGCCATCACCGATGTTCTTGCCCGCGACGCCACCAGCAATCGCACCCAGGATCGCACCGGTATTGCGACCGGTGTTTCCAGAGCCACCAGTCGTCTGGCAGCCACTTGAAATTAGCGCAAAGGCAAGGATGACAAAAGGGAAAGTATAATGCATAGTGATCGGAAGATAAGCGTTCTTGCAGAAATTGCAATCCGTAGAATACTGTGATTCTTTCTGACTCACTAAAGTTCCAACGACCACCCATGAGCTTACGTAATCCCGAACGCGGCCTTTTCTCCGTAAAAGGCCTCATTTTCTCCCTGGGTCTGATCGCCTCGTTTATATTCGTCGGCAGCATCTACGGCATGGTGATCCGACCCGAAGTCAACCGGGCAGAACTGGCCACCAGCTACGGGCTCGATCCCGGCACCTCATTATCGAGCTTTTTTGTTATTATTAAGGATTTTGAGCAGCAGATCTGCTTTTCGCTCTTTCTGTGGGGCCTCATGATTCTAGCATATAAATTCTTCCTGCTGCGGGGTGAAATCAAGGTCGTGAACGAATACGAACCGGACATACTGGAGGATGTGGACGCAGCTAGCTCGCCCAGCGGACGCAGCATCAACCGCAAGGAAGCTGGTGCGATTGCCTCCAAAATTGATGCGGATAGCCGCAAGCCGGAGTTTCACAACAAGCTTTTGCCTTACGTCGTCACACGTGGCCTCGAACGCTATCACATCACCGGCAGCGTCGCCGAAGCCACCGAGACGATGATGGGGCGCATCGAGGTCGCCTCCGAACAGCAGGAAAGTGAGCTCTCGATGTTGCGCTATCTGGTATGGGCCATTCCCTCGATCGGCTTCATCGGCACCGTCCGCGGTATCGGTGTCGCCCTGCGCCGGGCGGACGAGGCCCTGCAAGGCGACATTTCCGGGGTGACCGCCGCACTGGGTCTCGCCTTCAACTCAACCCTCATCGCGCTGATGATCAGCATCGTGCTCATGCTGTTGATTCATCTACTGCAAAGCAGCCAGGAGGGTCTGGTCCTCCGCCTGCAAACCTACTGCCGGGAGCAAATTCTGGACAAGCTTTTCGAGCAGCCGCCCGTGCCCGCCGCACTGCCAGTCAAGGTCGAAGCTGTAAAAGAGCATAAACGCCCGGAGGACTAAAATGAAAAAGCGCCGTGAGGCTCAGAGTTCCGCGCTCTCTTTCATCGACTGCATTTGCTGCGGTTTCGGTGCGGTGTTGCTGCTATTCATCCTGACGGCGAAAAAGCAAATTGATGTCACTCTGGATGATATCGATCAAACCTGGCAGGCCGCAGAAATCCTACAGGAGGCGATTGAGGAAACGCAGGCCGAGCAAAAGGCGCTCGAAAGGCAAATCGAGGTTCTGGATCCACAACCAGAGACCGAGACCACCAGCCTCGCCGAGCTGGCGGCAAAACAGGAACGCCTGGCCAAGCAAGTCGAGAACCAGTCCCAGGCCCTCGAGGCACTGAAAAGCGAGGAGCCGACTGAGCAACCGGCCTCGCTCGACCGCCCGACTGCTTCCCAG
This sequence comes from Puniceicoccaceae bacterium, assembly GCA_003566795.1. Lineage (GTDB taxonomy): Bacteria > Verrucomicrobiota > Verrucomicrobiia > Opitutales > Coraliomargaritaceae > Coraliomargarita_B. Next base: position 1,766 of record PXBU01000413.1, read on the forward strand.
CACTACCTCGCCGGATTGCGCCTGCGTGGGCCGCGAGTCGTCATTTTATTGGAGAATGCCGGCAGTATGCTCGCTGACAACGCCTCCGACGCGGTGGAGATCATGCAGCAAGGAACCTGGCAGGAGTCCGAAAAGTGGCAGCGGGCAAGGGAATCGCTCAAATCCGTACTGGCTGCCATTCCCAAAGGCACCAAGGTGGCCGTGCTACAGATGGCCGACTCGGCCAGCCCGATCAGCGGCAGCCCGGATGATCCCTACATCGATCCTTACGACAACGCGGCACTCATCAGCCTACTCGACCGACTGGAAAACCTGGAGGCGCGCGGCGGCGCTAATTTTACTGCGGGAATGCGCGTAGTCAGCGAGCTGCCCGAGCGCCCCAGTAGCCTGCTGCTGATTACCGACGGGCTGCCTACTTCGCCCGCTCCCAGTGGTCGTGGCGTCACCGAGGAGGATCGAGTGCAACTCTTCAATCGTTCCATGGCGACTCAGGCAAACTATCCCTTCAATATCCTCCTCTTCCCTTTCGAAGGGGATCCACGTGCCGCAGGGCTCTTTTGGGAGCTCAGCTCCCGTACCGGCGGCTCCATTATTGTCCCCGATCGCGATTGGCCCGCCATTTAAACATGATTAAACGTCGCCCCATCGAGGTCTTTAGCCTCTCCTTTTTGGACTGTCTCTGCTGCGGATTCGGCGCGATTCTGCTGCTTTTTATCCTCACGATAGGTACCGGACCACATGGTCTGGACGGCGAATTAGACCTGCCCAACCTGGAAAACATGCGCACAGAGCTCGCCTCCTTGGAGGCCGACGTGGCGGACAAAGCAGCTCGTCTCGATGCCGCCATCAACCGAGAGCAAATCAGCCAGGAGCGCGCCCGCATCCTTTCGGAAATTCAGGAGCAAGAATCCACCCTGGCCGACCTGCGTCAAGAATACGAAAGCATTCAAGCTAACCTCAGCACCGCCCAACAGTCGGCTGCCGCTGCCAACCGTATCCTGCAAAGCTTTAAACACGAAGACCTGCCGCCCATTGGCCTGCCAACCGATGCCACTCACATCGTCTTCGTGATCGATACCTCGGGTAGTATGCGTAACCGCCTGACTCGCCATCTTCACACCAGTATCACCGATTTGATTGGGGATCTGCTTGATAATCTGCCTGAAGTTACCAGCATGCAGTTTGTTGATGCCAGTGGTGACTACATGCTGCCTGACCGCAGCGGATATTGGTTGCCGGATACACCCGGACTGCGACAACAATTACTGCAGGAAGTCCTTCGCTATCCCGGCCATAGCGTCAGCCATCCCCTGCCTGGCATGCGACGCGCCATCCGCGACCTCAAGCCCCAAGTCGGACCCGACGATAGGATGAGCATTTACGTGATTGGCGACGACTTCCGCAGTTCCGTCAGTAGCTTTCTGATCCCCCTCGACCGCCTCAATCCGCGCGACCCCTCGACCGGCAAAAGGCCGATTTCCATTAACGCCGTCGGCTTTCCCACCATGATGCATTTCTACCGCAGTGGATCGACCCACGGCAACATACGCTACGCCAACGCCATGCGCGAAACCGTCGAAGAACACGGCGGCGTGCTCATTCTCAAGCCCGGCATCTAATCCATCTCCGCGCCGCGGCAGTTGCCAGGGATTGATTTTTCCGGTCGCCGGAACTATTAAAATTTAACCAAACACCCGCCGACGCAGCCCGTTGATCGTCGCCAGATCCTGCCAGTCGGTGCCCCGCATCGGATGCACCTTCGGCGAATGCTTGCGTCCTTTCTCCCGCTGCCAGGATTCCACAAAGCCCCGCACAAACTCCTGGCTGCCCAAAATCGCCCCATCGGTAAAGTAACGCACCCGGCAGCGCAGCCCCGTCGCCCGCGGCAAAAGCGCCTTCTCCTGCTGCAGCACCTGCAAAGCCTTCGCCCGCTCCGCTTCCGAAAGCCCCGGCTGTCCGGCCCGCTTGCCAA